>CALRDJ010000001.1 GCA_943354875.1 Candidatus Levybacteria bacterium GW2011_GWA1_37_16
CCTCCCCATTTATTCACTCGATCATATACGAGTGCAACTTTCATATAACGCAACTGTTTCTTTCGCTTGCTTTTCCCACGAGAAAGCTCTTGAACGCTTCTGACCACCTATTATATACGATTTAAAACTATCTTGGGGTGAAACTATGACATGCTGCATTTTCTCAGCTAACTCCAACATACTTCCGCTCTTAAAATATAAAACGTTTTCTGCGCCAATTTCCTTAAAAACTGGTATGTCCGAAGCAATTACGAGACACTTACTATTCATGGCCTCCAAGAGTGGCAAGCCGAATCCTTCCATCCTCGACGGACATACGAGTGCCCATGCATGACCATACAAATATGATAACTCTTCGTCTGACACTTCACCGAGAAATACTACTGAATCTACTAAACCTAGTTTATTAACAAGTTTCCTTATCTTGCTTTGAAAATAGTCTTCTTTTCCGACAAAAACCATCTTCACTCCAGCTCCACCATGAGTAATCTCAGAAAATGCATGAAGCAAAAGACTGACGTTTTTATGTGGATACATATTTCCTACATACAAAAAATAGCTTTCCAATCTTTCAAGAGCTGTTCTTATTTTAGCTTTACCCTCTCGCACTTGCTCGACTCCTTCATAAATGACCGATATTTTTCCAGAATCCACTTTCAAATGATCGAGTATCTCGCTCTTTGTAGACTCCGAAACTGCGATAATCCTTTGCGCATTCTCTGCTGCTTTTTGGGTGACATATTTATAACCCAAAAGCTTTGCCTCATAAAACAATTTTGGCAACGTTGACGCCTCTCCGGTGGGATAGTTATGAAGAATAAGATCATGAATAGTCACCACATATGGATTTCCATACCTGATGGGTACTGAGAAATATGGAAAATGAACAAGATCGAAGTTAAATTTATTCAACAACTTTGGAAACTCGAGCTGCTCCTGAAGCGAATGCCAACGAAAATCAGCCAATTTTTTCTCAAACTTACCTTTTGGAATTTGTACAGTTAAAAATTCATTTGACCTAAAAAAAAGCGTATACTCATTTTTACTATCTACTTTAGACAGCTCCCATACGAGGTTGCGAATATATCGCCCCACACCTGTCTCATTCCACAGTCTACAATCTATCGCTATTTTCATACTGTTTTCTCCTTCATAGATATACCCACCATGACCAATTTTGTTATCCAAGATGGATATTTTTTTTTATAGTGTTTTTTATAAAAAATTCGCATAGCATCAAAACGGGCTTTTTGACTTCGTTTTTTTGTTTCTTCATCAGCAGTAGTAATCTTTTTCGATACATCCTTAATTCCTCCTGCTACTCCTTTATAATGCAATATGGAAACTGAAGGAACGAAATAAATCTTCCATCCTTTTTCTTTTAACTCAAAGCAAAAATCCAAGTCTTCTCCATAAAAAAAATAGTCTTCATCCCACCAACCTATTTCTTCTCCAGCCTTCTTACGCGCTATCATAAATGCTCCAGCACAGGAATCAATCTCATGAATCTTATTCAGATCTTTAAAGCCCAAATTATATCCATTAAATATTGTTGATTCAGAAAAAATTTTAGAAATACCGGTGAAATGAGCAAATGAATTCCAGGGTGTGGGAAATCCTCGGTGCGATGCATCATCAAGTTCTCCACTGGGCAATTCCACTCGACATGTAGCTACTCCTGCAGATGTATATGTATCCATAAAATCAACCATTTTTTGTAAAGTATTTTTTCTTATTTCAGTATCAGGATTAAGGAACAGAATATACTTTCCACTCGCCTGGCGAATGCCTATATTATTTGCCTTAGAAAACCCTACATTTTCTTTATTTAAGATTAACTTAAAATTTGAGACTGGATACTTCGAGCCTGGAATGGTTTCTACGACTCCATCAGTTGAGTTGTTATCCACGACGATAATTTCAATTTTCAAACTTTTTCCATGCTCGAAAATTGAATCAACACACTTTTTTAAAAACTCTTTTGTATTATAAGAAACAATGATAATTGATAAATCCATAATCTAACGAATAACCGAACTATAAACTTTTTCCAACTTTTCTACAATAGCGTCCCAGTTATAATTTTTTCGAACTAAATCTGACCCATTTTCGGAGAGCATGTTGTATAGTTTTTTATTAGTCAAAAGCTCCAAAACCTCAGCCGCTAACTCTTCTGAAGTATTACCAATTAACGCATGCTCTTTATCCTTCCCTATAACTCCCTCAATACCCAGAGATGTAGTAACCACGGGTAGACCACTTGCCATAGATTCTAAAATTTTATAACTCGTGCCTGCTCCTACACGAATAGGTGCCAATAATGCGAAACTTCTAGAAAATATTTCTGCGGTATTAACTGGGGCATTCTCGTCAAATAGTACTGAGTCGTCATTTGATAGTGCTTTAATCTCAGCAGGAATACTCCGCCCTACGATCCACAATTTCAATATGCCATTTTTTATCTGCCATTTACTCATAATTCGTGGCCAGATGTCTTTCAAGATAAATTCCACTGCATCTCTATTTTGTATCCATTTAAAATCTCCAATAAATAATATTCTTTTTTCGTCAATTTTTAATTTTTCCCGCCCCGCTTCGCCTGCCGAAGAACTTCTCATCTTGAACTTCGTCGTATCTACTCCATTTGGCACTACTACAGCATCGTCCCTATTCATGAGTTTTTTTTCTTCCTCAGAAACTGCCACAAGCCTATCTGCTTTTTTCCAGAAATATTTCTCCCATTTCTTTATTTTTGCAATATCTATGGACAGAAATGGCCTTAATAAAGGATTAGCATGATTTGCATATCGCTCGTAAACGAGATATTCGATGTTGTGCTCTACCAAAACCACAGGTGGCAATCCTGACATATTCATAGGAAGATTGTGCATCACATAAAATGTCTCTACATGGATAATATCGTAATTATTTTTTAACTCAGAGTTAATAGCTTCTCCCAAAGCGCTATTTGCATGTCCAGCCAGAAGAAATGGATATGAGGAAAATCCAGTTTTAAGAATTGTACTAAGAGACCATTGCGTATTTCGAGGGACAGCAATTACTTTTTTACAAATCTTTTGCAGTGCCTCAACATCTTCTTTTTTCTGATGTGATCTTTTTTCACAAATTAACGTAATCTCGTGTTTTTTAGACAGTAGTTTTAGGATATTATACAGACGAATATGTCCACCAGAAAATAGTGGGTATGGAAGGTACGATGAGACTACTAAAATTTTCATGGATGAGACCGCAGATCAAATAATATGTAGTCCTTAGAGCTGGAGACAATTTTGTATGTCTTACCGAAATCAAAATCTTTGGGATTTGTATTGAGTAACACCAAGTAGTCTGCGCCCAACTCTATCATCTCTGGCAAGGGATGCTCGAAGCTTGCCCAGCCACTTCGACGCGTCTGATACAGAAATGACGTATCTCCGTCATACGGCACTATCACTTTCGCATCTTTCGGAATGAGTGCGTCTACTGCCTTACCGGTGCGAACAATTGCTTCATTATTAATGTTGAAATAATCACGGACGTAATACCAACCGAAAAAGACACTAAATGCCGTAATTACAAAAATTAAACTATATGCTATCAATTTATTTTTTTGTATATCCAAGATCGTCTGTACCCCTATTCCCATAAACATTGCAAGCGTTGGAATAATCAAGATTTGATAATAATCATGCTGAACATTTCCTCTTGCAATAACAGTCATATAGATTAAAGAGGAGACAAGAAAGGAATATATAACAAGTATTTTTTTATCTTTTAACGGATATAAAAACCCTGCTACGAGGAACCCCAAGCCCCAATATCCTGCTATGAGTCGCCCTATGCGATCTGCGAACAGCCAATAGAAAAACGCCCCTTTAAATCTAATCTCTCCACCATTTAGGAGCCATGCACTCACCGGTATCCCCTCAGGAAACTGCTGCATCCATAAACGCCAAGCCAGAAGTGGGATCACAGCCAGAACTGCAATAAAAACCAGTTCCCATCTTTTCCATATCCCCCACCCATATCTATTCCATGCCATCACCAAAAGCGGTACCATGAAGAACAGCGCATACGGTTTTATCAGAAAAGAAGCTGAGATGAAAAATAATGCAAGCAAGCCATAGATCCACTTATTTTTTTTCGTTGTATCGAGCCATTTGTCGAAAAAGTATGTTCCCGAAAGTACCATGGTCGTCATGGAAACATCGGGCAAAAGCGTTCTACTATAGTAGATGCTATAAGGAAGAAAAAGATAGAAGAAAGCAGCAGAAATACCTGCTACATCTGATATATATTTTCGAAGAATTAAGTACAACATGAACCCTGAAAAAAGTGACGCAAAAATATTTACCAACCTGCCCCACTCCTCAATGGTAAAATGATGGAAAACAACAAATAGACCAGCCTGAGCAATATTATAGAGAGGAAACTCTACAAATCGATACCCAAACGGATTTTCCAAGCCTGAAGGAACATTCGATAAGTCGTCAAAACGAGGATGTAAAATATCAAAACCGTGGTCTACAAAATTACGAGAAACTGCAGAGGTGTCTGCTTGACGCCACGAATGCCAATCAGCTATAGGGTTATCGAATCGATATAGCCTGACTATAAATCCGAACGTAAAAATAAGTACCAATACTATAACTTGTAATTTCTTCATCACACATTAATTAAGGTTTTACCGGTACAATCTCGCCAGTTTTTATCTTGGTCAATTCAGTTAGGCTACCATTCTCATTGAACTGCAAAACTCTTCCGAGATTTGTACCTTTTATGGAAAAGGCTTCTTCTGGAGAACCTACTTGATAAATAATCATGTCCTTATCCTGAAACACAAGCCAAACCGCGTCAGAAAGACCAACTGGAAATAACCAAGCATCACCATTTCTGATCGGCACATTCACAAAATATAATGTCTCTGTCTCTTCTTTAGGATATCTGGCATATGTATAGTTTATGGACGAGAGGAAATTCTGAGCTTTTAGCCCTGCACCTGCCCAATCCGCCTGCAATTTTTGTAGCTGAAAAAGCTGAAGAGATGAAAAGAGAATCACCACGAAAATAACCACTGAAACAGCTATTTGCCTACCATTTATCAACAGATGCTCGTACATTTTTCTTAAAAATACTATAAGAATTAACACAAAACCGAAAGATGCCAAATAACTATAACGAGCGGTAATATTTCCCAGTCCTAGGAATGGCAAAAGGGCTATGATGAAAAATAGCAATCCGAAAACAATAACTCTCTTATCATCTTGAGATAGTTTTGCCATAAGTACTTGATATAATTTTATCGAACCAATTACGATACAGATCATTATTAAAGCAGTGATAAAGAAATGAACTTTAGATATACTTCTTAACTTCTCAAAAAGCGGTAAAGACGAAGGACCTAATAGAGCAAGGGTAAAGTAGCCGATACTATTTCCTATCGTATTAAATGGTAATTTTAAGATATTGTAACTATAGTCTCCGTTAAACCAATGACTGTTTGAAAATAAACGAAGTATAAAATAAGGAAGAAGTGGAGAAAACAAAATTAAATAGGTTCTTTTCTGCATCAGTGCATTCCTCAACGATTTCTCGATAAACACTACGTCATAAAGTACTAATAGAAGCGGCGCTACCACACCAAGTTCGTGAAACAAAGTGGCGATAAAAAGAGATAGAACGGTCAATACTAAATAAATGCTTTTCTTTTTTTCTTTCCAAAGGGCATAAAGTACCAAACTCAACAATATGAAAACCGCATTAAAAAGATGGCCTGTTCCTGATGTCCATAAAATTAGCTCCGAAGGCCCACTCAGTATAAGAAATAATACTGCAGCGCTTACTGAGAGAAATACGCTCTTCAATACTTTTATTCCGAGCATAAAGATAAGAACTAAGGTAGCAAACGCAAGACTGAGAGAAACGAAGTGATATATGGTTTGATTTAACCAAAAAAATGAATACATGAGATCAAAGTAAACCTTAGTTCCAGGACGATAGAAAAACCCATCTGATTGGATAAAATAATGGGTAAGGGTAGAGAGTGAGCTACATGAACCACAATCAGCAGCCCACCTAAGCCAAGTAAAATCATCTCCCACAAAGTAATTTGATGTAGTCTGTGAATATAAAATAAAGGTTAAAAGAAATAAATATATAACTATTGCTAATTTTGAAATTATAATTTTCTTAATTTCCTCAAGAATATCAAGATCTTTATCTTTATATAAATTCACAAGTCCCATAACTACTCCAGTAAGCATCCAATACACAAATGCCACTTTCGATGCCTCAAAGACATCGATGAGCACTGCATTAAGAGCTAACCCTACTGTTCCAGCAGCAAAGCCGACCATGAAACTTTTCGCAACTGGATCATCTACTCGCGGAAGGACTTTCTTAATAGATATACCGACTATGAGAAATATTGAAGCAAACGAAATAAAACCTAAAATTCCTGACTCTCCTAAGATACGGAGATAATCATTGTCTACGGCCAAACTTACTGACCCATATCCGCTTCCGAGCAGTATATTTCTATTAAAAGCTGCGATCGTACGTGGCCATTCTCCCTGAGTTCGCGTAGTGAATGAAAGATCGTAGGCTTTCGCTTTTTTTATGATAAATTCACCGTCAAAATAACTGATTCGCGCAGAAGTCGTACTAGGCTGATTCGGTCTTTCTTGAAAAAATTCTTTTAATGTTTCCCTAACTGGTGAAAGCGGTAAGTTAATATAACTTGATCCCTGGGGAAGACTTTCTCCGTTTGAATTGCTGGGAATTACGATCAATGCGGCCTCTTCTGGCAAATTAGCATAAGCCACTATAGCAGAAGAACTAGCTATCAATGGGTCACGATCACCTACGGCCTGTTTTACGACTACTTTATCTTTAAAATACTCTTTCTGTACTTTTTTTACCTGGCCGATCGTAACTCCCGTCCGTGCATCAAGAAGCACATCGACTTCCGTAACAGTACTATTAAATCTCTGCAAGAGACTCGGGAAGAAAATAAGAAAAAATATCGTCAAAACTCCCAGAGACAGAAGAACTAGTTTTTTCTTTTGGATGATAAGTAGCATAAGAAGTGCTACTAAAAGTACTACTACTGACACGCGAGAAACTGTCATAAAAAGCAGAGCAAAACCGAGTGCTGAAGCAATCAGAAGTAGCGCTTTTGCCAGTAAATTTTTAAATCCAAATACTAAACTTACTGTTATCGGTATAATGAGGACTAAATATGCAGCCAAATCATATTGACCACCAAACGTAGATGGAACTCTGGATAACTGAGATAATCGAATAGGAATTCCCTTTGCAAACTCCTCATTCATAGTCAAATACGCAGGAAATCCTAAATACTTCTGACCAAATCCATACCCCACAACTCCCATAAGCACGAATGATAGTAAAACAGCCACGTGCGATATAAACTTTTTATCCTTCATACCAGAATAGGCGATAAAAAAGAGCGACATATATTCTATACGCCTCAGGAGACTGAGAAAAGCAACGTTGGAGAATACATTTGAAATGGTCGGAAAAATAAGAAGAACCCCGTGAAGTGTGGCAATACCTCCTATGATCCAGAAAATCAAAATCGGCATTGTCAAAGGAGTTTTGATCGATATTTTTTTTCTAAAAAATAAAAACAGCCAAAGAGCTATCACTAAAACGACCAGAAAGTCTTCTGCGCGTATATATACCCATGTATTTTGTATGTCGATGATGGGAAGCTTCGGATACAGAGGAATAAATGCGAGAAGAAAAAGAGTAAATACAAACAAAATATTCTCAGAGAAAAAATGCACTATTTTTTTCATAAAACGTTCAATGATCTTTTATATGTAGAGATAAGATAAGTATCGCGAGTAATATGCCCAATTGCAATGGCAATTATCGCCTTACAAATTAAAAATAATCTTACAACATAATATTCTACCATGCTTTTATGTTTTAAGAAAAAATAAGAAATACCTGCATAGATATTCACAATCGCAAATGTCCTACTTGAACTTCCTTGACCGACGTGAACAACTCGTGCCGAGGGAAAGTACTTAACTCTCATTCCAAGCCTATGAACCCTGAAGCAGAACTCCATATCTTCTACGTACATAAAAAAATGCTCGTCAAAACCCTCTAGTTTCCCAAACAGATCAGATTTCACAGCCATAAACCCTCCACTCACCCAATCAACTAACTGAGTCTTTTGCATTACGGATATCATATTTTCTCGTTGTTTTCCAAAAAACAAAATTTTAACCACTGTCCAGACAGAATAAAAACTGCCGAATGATTTTTGAATCGTTTTATTTTCATTTTCTAGTACCCCACCCAACACGCCGAGAGATTCTTCTTCCCGTAAGAGCTCTATCATCTCAGCAATACCATTATCCAGAAGTTGAGTATCAGAATTGAGAAATATCAAATACTGACCCTTAGCCACTTTCGAGGCGGTATTATTTGCCTTCGCAAAACCAAGATTAGTATCGTTTTCTATAAGGATTGCCTCTTTAAACTTTGACCTGACCATTTCTATGGAACCATCAACTGAAGCATTATCAACTACAATAAGCTCAAAATTAAGGGTCTTGAGGTACTTATATAAAGAAGACAGACAAGACTCCAGCAGCTTTTTGGTGTTATATGAGACTACAATTACCGAAACCATCGTGCACGTCCGAGCTTATAATGGGGATCTTTTAAAGCCCGCTCTCCTATTTCTTTTGCTGGCACACCACCAACGATAGCAAATTCGGCAACATCCTTGGCAACTACTGCACCCGCAGCAACCACAGCGCCTTTTCCTATTGTTACCCCAGCCTGAATAATGGCTCGAGGACCGATAAATACATAGTCATGAATAATGACTGGCTCTGTAATAGGCGCAAAGCTTTCACTCTGAAGGTCATGCTCGGATGTATAAATCATAACCTCCGATGCTATATCAACATGATTTCCGATATGAAGTTTTCCTCTTCCATCAAGGACTGCACCTTCTCCAATTATCGTATCGCTACCAATGGATATATTTCCAAGCGTGTAAAATACAGCCCCCATATGAATAGTCGAGCTGCTATCAATCCTAATACCGATCAACTGATAGACCAACCGACGAATAGGATAGATAGGTATGTATCCGACTAAATGAACCAGGTATAAGATAAGTTCGATCAATATATTTACAACTCTATTGATTCCTTTTCGAAATACCTGTTCGGATGTTAACTCATTTCCCATTTTATCTTTCATATCGACCCTCCTACCATATCACGTAGGACATCCAATGTTTTCTTCGCACTTTTTTCCCAAGAAAATTTCAAGATCTGTTTCTTTCCTGCTTCTATTAATTTTTTTCTAAGGCTGTCGTTATCGAGAATCTCCTGCATTTTTTCTGATATGTCAGCTACATCAAGAGGGTTTACATACAATGCTGCATCTCCACCAACCTCTGGAAGACTCGACACATTACTTGTGATCACTGGACACCCATATTTCATGGCTTCAAGTATCGGAAGTCCAAAACCTTCATACAGACTTGGCAGTATAAAAAACTGCGCATGACTATATAAGCTGGGTAAATCTTCATCGAGGACGAAATCCAAAAACTTTACTCTGCCTGAAACTCCGTAGACAGCAGGAGCATGCAAAATCTCCTCATACAACCATCCCTTTTTCCCCACTATTACTAGCTCTAGGGATTTTTTCGATTTCAACTGAGAAAATGCTTCTATGAGTCTTACAATATTTTTTCGAGGCTGGAGAGTACTTACAAATAAGATATATGGAGACGAAACACCGAATTTTTTATCTAATCCACTCATCGTATATTTTTTTATCCCTGAACTAGGAATCCCCTTAATTCCAGGATACGCCACCACTACTCTTTCGGAGGGCACTTTGTACCACTTAATTATATCATTTTTAGAGGCATCGCTTATAGTAAATATCTTCCTTGCATTTCGAACTGAATATGCAGTCCAGTTCTTTAGTTGATAGAGATCTGCGGCTTTAAAAAGCTCAGGAAAGTATAAATAAGAAAGATCCATTACAGAAATCACCGACGGAACAGGACAAAATCTAGGAGCGTAATGCGTAGGAGTAAAAAAAACATCAGGACGAGGAGAGTGAGTAAATAAGTCAAAGGGTAGTCCTATTTGTGTCCATAATTTTTTAGGTCCGACAATCCTATATTTCCAATTCTCTGACTCTACGGGCATACTCGCTAATGGAGGATTTTTCAAATATATTTGGAATTTGATATTTGATAGTGGAAATTCTTTGAATTGCCTCAATAATTCAAAGTTATATTCTCCTATTCCCACTCTTTTTTCCACATTTGCTTCGTTTCCATCTATTCCTATAATCATATGCCTACCCCCGGATAAATAACCGATAGACGATCTGCGTCAATTTTTAACAACTCTTGCGCGTCTTTTCGTGATGATTCGGAAATACAAAAAACCATATGTGATTCCTTCTTTACCCATTTTAATTTTCTTTTCTGCACATCTACGATCTTCTTGTCTGTTTCTTCTGGATATTTATAAACAATAAGGTCATAAAGGACGGTAGCCTTTCTTGCAGAACTTGGTGGCTCAGTCCAATCGGATGTAATAAAAACATCAACATTTCCGATGAACCATTCTATCGGAAAGATATGTAGTCTGTTCCAGAGCAAATCAAGCAATGTTGGTGGAAATTTAAACTTTTTAATTATCACATTTTTATTTGAAATTGGTCCCGATTCAGTCGGAATGAAATTGGACATTTGAAACCCACCTCTCATCGATGAAAAAAACAACACATATTCATTCTTTTTATCATTTGCAATCAGATATTCAACCAGATTTTTTAAATAATTTGCAACCCCTGTATTCGGATATGCTAATTGACTTATGTCTATTCCTATTTTCATATAATTAATCTTTTGGAGTAATGAATTCTTTTGACAAAATACTGCCATACTCATCTATATTCAATTTCCATGCATGCCCTTTAGGCAAGTAGCCTGGAATTTCATCTATATCTGCTCTCGTCATCAGAGGAATTTGAGTTCCAGGATTTTCCAGCTTAAACATGAGGAAAAATATCGGATCTCCATGACTTACGAGCGCTGTAGTAGGACTCTGCGCAACTGCATTTTTAAAAACCTCCATCATTCTTCTTCCTATATCTTCACGCGATTCATTTCCAAGCTTTACAAACTCTTCACTATACTCATCGGTATTTTTTTTATATAAGTCTTTCAGAAAACTCATCTTTTTTCCTTCTACTGCAGGCACACAAGAATCTTTTAAGTCTGGCTCTTCTTCTATGCCAGAGATGCTCCATTCCTTAGCTAGAATCATCGCTGAATCGACAGCTCGCTCAAGTGGACTGGAGATAATTTTCTCAGGAACTTCTCCTTTTTCATGTATTTTAATAGCTAAGCTTTTCAACTGAGCTCTTCCTTCATCTGTTAAATGCATTACTATCCCACTCCCATACACAATATCATCGGGATTATGAATTTTCCCATGCCTGATTAAATAAATAGTTTTATTCATGTTTTTTATCTCTATATTGGAGAAAAATGGCTATAAGAAAGAACCCTACTGCGTACCAGGTAAGTCGTTCTGCAGTAAAAAATACCCATTCAGAAAAAAGCGGGATTGAAAGAAGAAGACAGGCACTTCCGAATATCACAGCAATCCTACTACTTTTTTTATACATAACCATGACCACAAAAAATAAGAAAACGATGTCTTGAGGTTTCATATTTACAATACTACCCAACCTACCTATAATGCGTAGGTGGATAAAAGCATCATATAGCATAGATGAGTGAAATTCAACATTCGACCAACCTACTGAAACACACGAGCCAAAACATAGTACAAAAGACTCTTTTGAGACTTTTTTATAAAGACCTTTTATCGCTCGTTCGCCCTATAAGCTCACTTTCTATCTTGGATGTTGGAGCAGGTGAAGGGTTTACCCTAAAAAAACTAGACGATGCAGGATTGGGTAGAAAACTAGAAGGAATCGATGAATCTAGCCACGCCCTTAAAGCAGGAAAAAAACTATTTCCAAAACTAACTCTTAAAAAAGGGGATATCTATAAACTCCCATATAACGATAATTCATTCGATTTGGTTATCTGCAATGAGGTCCTAGAACACCTAGAACATCCCAAGAGGGGACTAAAAGAGGTGATGAGAGTTACGAAAAAATATGCAATTTTTTCAGTTCCTCACGAACCATTTTTTACCTTTGGCAATTTCCTGCGAGGAAGAGGTATCAAAAGCTGGAACAAAAAAATTGGCCATATAAACTTTTGGACATTTTTTTCCTTTCAAAACCTTTTAAAAAAACAGGGAGTAAGAGTTATTCAGATAAAAATTCCTTTTACATGGATCTTGGTACTGGTAGAAAAACCTAATAAAAAGTATAAAAAGTAATTTTTTTTCTTCCCTCACCGATAACTTCTTTATATAAGAATGGCAACGCATCCAGTTCTTTTTCAAATACATCTCGTTCTTTCTGACTGTATACCCTATCGTTTAAGAAAAACTCTCCATCTATGTCGTATGGTATGACCACGTATCCCACAGACTCATCAGATAACAATTTTCTCCCGCCACTACTTTCCAACTGAGCAGAAAGCGAACTCGGAGGAAGAATACCGAATATGTCTTGACTATTAACACTGGGGTAAGATTTAGAGTAAAAACCAAACCGCTGACGAGCTGGAACCCAGAGAACTGTTTTTTTTTGAGAACCTGACTCAATCTTTTGCTGCAACAACATATATTCCTTCGGCACATCCCGTGGCCGAAAAGTGCCTTGTAGGTGCGAAAAAACAGCAAAATATATAGTACATAACCAGTAGGTCGCAAATACTACTGAAAAAATAAATACCATATTTTCATATTTTGTCTTGTTTTCAAGCCAGCTACTTATTGTCAACAGTCCTAAGGGAACTAATAGCATGTATGTAATTACCATAAGTAAATAAAACTTGGTAGGATCACGAAATAATAAAAATCCCGGAATCAATGCGAAAATATCGTATACGAAACCGAAAGGTTCATTTGTTCCTTTGCTTAAAAATATACCTATTATAGCTATGATAAACAGCCCAAGTACTTCTTTTTTATATCGCGTCATCATCAGACTACTAAAGACTAAGAGCGGTAAGAGAAGAAATTCAGGACGCATGAAATAAATTTTTCCGAATATATTTTCTGGCCAATTCGGATGTAGTAGTCCGAGTGTGTTAGAAAATGTAGCAAAACTTAAAAAGCCTACAGTAACTGCGGACTTAGCATCCTGGTATTTCCCACCAAATGTGGCGAGGTTAGGAATTATCCAAAAAAGATTAGAACCAATAACGATAAGCTGTACTATGAACAATAAACGAAATCTCCGACCCACATCTCTTATTCCAAAACCAATACTCCACCATAGTAAGAAAATAATCAGAGTTAAAATATATGTACGCGGTTCAAGCATACATTGCAGCCCACTAATGAGGCCTATACCAAGAATTCTCTTCGGTGAAATAACTGATGAAGTCCAAACAAATGAAGATAAGAGTAGATACAATACGAGAGGGGAAAACGCGTAAGCCATAGCTATCCCCATCTGCCCTCCTCCTGCGATCATAAGAATATATGTATTAGTGGTGAAGATGAGAACTGAGAGCGCACTAACGAAATTCAGAAATTCTTTATCTATGTATCGTTTAAAAAACGCTTGAGCGAAAATCCATGATGAAAAAACAGAAACTACTAAGAATGGGTAAAACCAAAATATTTTCTCGACGACATTCCATGGTAAACCTATTATTTCTACTCCTAACTTTGCTGTCAGTTGATAGTATGCTTCCAGCCATATAAATGGAGGAGTCGGAAACCAACCAAACTCTCTTATGTTTTCTGTAAATAGATATGGCCAGTCTCCACCAGAAAGTGTTTTAGTTAACTGGATCCAAGGTAGGTATATGACGACCAAGATTCCGAAGACAATAACAGTTAATAACCTCATCATTTAAATTGAGAAATATATTCCTGCAAGTATCGAAAACCGATAAGCACCAAGATCATATAAAGTATCTCCCCAAAGGGCTCTGCAAGTGATTCAACACGTAGTAAGGAGAGGGCGCAGGCACAAAACAACGTAAAAATTCCGATGCCAACCAATGTTCGTATTGATGGTGGAAATAAAACAAACCAGAGAAAAAATAATATGAAAAAACTAATAAGCGGCCCAAAAATCAGATTAAGAAAAGGTACATAAATAAAGAGCATGCCAAATACAACTGCTAGAAGAAATATCAGAACTACTTTTCCCAAATTTTCGTTATACCAATTCCTAAACAGGAAGAACTTATTACTCATATTATAGTCGTTTATAAATCCACGCTCCGGCCACTAAGGATAGTATGGTTACTATAAGTCCCGCAAAAAAGTATCGCTGCGGTGAATACCAGAGATCTATATCTAGGGATTTTTGCGACGAGTCTATATACCAAACGTTTGCAAATTTATTTCCTAACAAGTGCTCACCCACACTTGACTTCCACCCAGATGAAAAATGTTTACTAAAAACGAGATAAAACGGCCCATTAATATTTGACACGTGTACTGAATATTGTGTTTGATTTTTTTCTACGAAGGAGATAGAAGGCGCCTGGCTAGATACGATATTATTTTTCTTTGATAAAACTATAGCAGGAGTTGTGAGCTCTACCAGACTAAGATCTGAAATATTTTCCTGAAATAGCGTCTCATTCAGTGTGTCTGCGCAGAATGCAACTCTTAAGATGCGAGAGTTCCTTTGGAGTGAAATTTTATTAGTAGATATGATAATCCTATTCATATTAACTTGGTCTCTTGAGATAGGAAAAAATGTTTTATGAACAGGAGAGTATGTATTTCCATTATCTATAAATAGATAAAAGCTCGGGTCGAAATTATTTCTAGACTGAAAACGCAGGCTATATTTTTTTAGAGATGAAAAGTCATCGAACACATAGGATTTACAGGTTTTTCCAGCCAGTTGCTCTATGGTACCCTGAGGTAATAAATTCTTCTGATTCGGACCACGAAGAATTAGAGAGTGAAGACCTTTCGTAAGATTAATTGAACCGAAGTTAATATAGTCTCCTTCTACTTTTGCACTAAAACTAGCAAGCTGATTATCGATGCTAAGCGATATTGCGCTTAAGTCTGGATTAACCAACTCTCCCATGGTACTTTTTTTTATTTTCAATAAATAAGGAGAAGAATCGGGAGACGTATATGTGTATCTTTTCGTAGTCGTTATATCATCGTCAGGGAAATGATTCTTAATCTGATCATTCACCCTATTTAACTCCTGAACAACTCCCTCAAGCATAACAAATATACTTCTTCTCTCTGCACGAGTAGCTATAAGCGCATTAAAAAATCTATCTTCAGCCAAGAGGTACTGCTGAATAGTAAAGAATGTTCTATAAGGATCTGATGATTTCGCGATAACGAGAGGAATTTTTTTGGAAATAACACCGAGATCAGATACAAGCAGATCTCTAGCTTGGGCTATGTATTCTTCCCCTTTATTTTCTATAAGAAGTTCATTTATTTGACCACTCATTTGAAGGGTGTGTCCGAGCAAATCTCCTATCTCCCCATCTATCGATTGATTTGAAGGCCTTGAAAGCCGATAGCTAAGCTCTAGTAGCTGAAATAATGTAGAGTCTATGAATATTCTCGGTTTTGGAATATGAAGAGATAAATCCTCTTTTTCTAAAGTACAGTTCAAACAATGTGGTTGTATAACAACGTCTGATATGCTTGACGGATTAACCTGCTTGTTAAATGACAAAGGATTATTGTCTATGAGGAGGTTCTCAATAGTAGCCGAACCCAGTGACCATATCGCATTTGTTTTCGTAAAAATAATTGGATTTTCCTGATGCTCATATAGTACCCACTCTCCAAAGTCTTTTACTTTCTTAACCTTCGAATTTTGCACCATATCTTCCTCTACTTTTCTAGGATCGTCTGTTTCTTGATCTAAGTAATTAAAGTAAAAATCTTTCCTTACTAATAAATATTTAATGCCTAATACTTGCAAGAGCGTGTCAGTTGTAGAAAAATCCTTATTGTTTATAGCTATATATAAGTTATCCACCAAAGCTTTTTCGTCCGAAGATAAAATGTTTACATTCTCAACTGTATTTTTATTCGAAAAATTTCCCAAAATCGGGGAGGTGCTCATGTATCTCCAGTTATACTGTTCAAATGCCCATACCTCATTTAACCTTGGAAGCAATAATACTCTACTACTTCCTCCGTTTTTATCCCACCACTCAGAGAAATCTTTTACATATTTCGGTAGATTAACTCTCGTTCCTACGGGTGCCGCGTCCACTCTGAATATATCGCCAGTAAAGTAAGGAAAGTGATATGCTGCTAACAGTGTCATTACTGAACAGGTCAACAATATTCCTATTATTACCCGTAGCGAAACAATATGTATTCTTTTTACGACAAACTGTACAAATTCTCCCAAAACAAGTGCTAATAGAAATCCCCCAGCGAACCAATACGCATATCCGAACTTAAAAAAAGCAGAGCGAAAGACAGCAAATCCAGGCACAGCTCTCATCAGTAATTCGAAGAAAAAACCAAGAGGTCTATGGATTCCTGATGTAAAAAATAATGAAACTAATAAAAGAAATAGGAAGAATAATTTTATTTTCCTGTCTTGCTTACGAAGGAGCGTAATTAGTAATAATACAGGGAATAAGTAACTCGTTACTATGAATACTGGATCTGAAATATAGGTTGCGGCATATGGATGATTCGCCCCACTATTATACCAATCAGGAATTCCCTGAAAACGAAATAAATTCAAGTAGCTCACATCACGACTTATGTATTTCGTCCATTCGATAACACCACTAATCCCTCCCGCACCTTGCACAATTGAGTCGTATTCTCGAAGAGTAGTGAGAAGAAAAGGAATGAGCGAATAAGCTATAAATAGTGCATAAAATAACACAGATGCTCCTGCATACACTATGAGCGAAACGATATCTCTGTAATTACGCCTAAGGTAAAACGTAAATCCACAAAATAGTAGGAAACATGATAACGATACCAGTAATCCTCCATAGAGTGGCATACCCACCCAACCCCCACCATTAAAAATAAAGAGAGTGAAGGCGGTGAGCAAAGATGATCTTATGATGGTCTTTCTCGATAAGTTTCCCTCTATAAACGGGAAAATAATAGCCAGAATGAGTGGCAAAGCCACTACAAGCGAAAATTTCGTGCGCTCTGCTGCCCACCAGCCCTGTAATATATAAAAATTGAATGTGTATAAAATCGGGAAAAAATATTTCGCATATTTGTTGCTCACATACCCGAGTTTTTCTACTTTAGAAATGAAAATGAATGCTGAAAAAAGCATAGCAAAGAACCAAAACGAAAAAGTAAGCTTCTGTGCAAGCTGAGGATCTCCTCCCAACAACAAGACGATGGAATCAATAAAGTGAATGATGATGCTTCCTTGAATACCAGATTGATCCATGTCAAACCCACCTACGGTAGTCCATGAGTACATACGATCAATTAAAAATGCTGGTGCCTTCAATGGAAATACAACATCATATCCAAGTATTAACTGATTTCCAGATAGCCATAAAAACGGAACGAAAGAGAAAAGAAGCAGAAATAGTACGAGAAAATGTTTCGCAAGTATTTTCATTAAGTGAATACCCCCTTTAAATCCTCTTTGTTTTCCATAATCCATGCATATACATCTTTTGTCGTTTCTCTAACAGTTTTTTGAGGCGTCCAACCTGTTTTGGCCTGAATCATGTCATTGTCGGTAATATATATTCGTATATCCCCCCGGCGTGTCTCTAGCACTTTCCCAATCTCGAGTGTTTTTCCGCTCAATTCACTACAAATTGTCGTTAGTTCTTGAAGCGAGATACTATTTTCCCTACCTCCACCGACGTTGTATATACCTCCATTAAAAGCATTCATATCTTTTATCTGAAGTGACAATAACGCATAAAAATCGTCGACATGTAAAACATCTCTCACTTGCTTACCGGTACCATCGTATCCGATGTATGACAGAGATTTATCATATATATGAGCAGCAACCCAATACGCGATTATTCCTTGATCCATTTTTCCCATTTGCCATGGCCCAGACAATAGTCCACATCGATTAATCACTATTTTTATTCCGTAATTCTCTGCATATTCAGGAAGAAGAAACTCTGCAGAAAGCTTCGTAGCACCATAGAGCGAGCGAACTCCATCGAGTGGAAATTCCTCTGAAATACCTTTCACAGATGAACCGACTACATCCTGATGCGGAGCTAAAGCAAACCGAGTCTCTTCTTCAGTAAACGCGAGCTCATTCAATTTCTTAACAGGATATACACGACTGGTGGAGAGAAAAATAACATCAGCCTTCGCTTTTCTGGCCAATTCAAAACAGTTAATAGCTCCAACTAAGTTAGTTTCGAGCAGATACTCAGGAGAACTGGTTACCCCTGCCATAACTGATGGCTCTGCAGAACACTCTATGATTAAATCAATACCTGAGATTTCCAGATCCTTCTTGTTCCGAACGTCTGCTTTCAAGAAAGTGATTCCTGCTTTTTCCAATCGGGGGATATTTAACCCTGATCCTTTTCTTGAAAGATTATCCAATACAATAATTTCGACATGAGGAAATTCTTCTTTTAATTTTAGACAAATATTAGATCCCACAAAACCTGCTCCGCCAGTAACCAAGATTTTTTTGTAGTTCATAATTATTTGAAATGCCCCAGTGAGCAGATTTCCTCTAAAATCTTTTGGTTATCATAGGTATATTCCCATGTAGGATAATGAGATTTAAATTTAGACACATCAGAAATATACCATATATGATCGCCTATTCTATTCGTATCTACGTATTCCACCTGTGCTTTCTGTTTTAACAGTTTCTCTGCTACCTCAATTGCTTCGATAATAGAGGTATTAGAGTGACGCGAACCGCCAATATTGTATACTTCACTACTACGGGGTTTTTGAAAAACATGATAAAAAGCATTCACTAAATCATATGAATGTATATTGTCCCGTACCTGCTTACCTTTATATCCGAGGATTGAATATTTTTCTCCTGTCGCTACACATTTAACTAAGTATGCTAAAAAACCATGGAGCTTAGCTCCTGAATGTGCAGGACCAGTGAGGCATCCACCTCGAAATACCGTAGTTTTTAAACCAAAGTATTTGCCATACTCCTGGACCATCACATCTGCTGCCACCTTAGAAGCCCCAAAAATACTGTGCTTAGAATTATCGATAGACATATTTTCGTCGATGCCTTTGTGATAATGATGAGTCCTGGGAAGTTCGAAACGAGTTTCCTCCTCAATGAGAGGTAATTTATTCGGTGTATCTCCATATACTTTATTAGTAGAGGTGAAAATGAAAACTGCTTCCGGACAATGCTGTCTAAAATTTTCTAAAAGATACAACGTACCGGTCGCGTTAATACTAAAATCTGTAAGCGGTTCTTTCGCAGCCCAATCATGCGATGGCTGTGCAGCAGTATGAATAATGAGGTCAAACGCGTGCTCTTTGAATATCTTAGTCAATCCTACTTCGTCTCGAATATCGAGGCTAAAGTGGGTATAATTTTTAAATTGTTCTTCAAGCTTATTCTTATTCCAGAGCGTACTTGCTTCTTTCCCGAAAAAGTATGACCGCATATCATTATCGATCCCAAAAACGTCAAAATCCTTGTTGCAAAAGAACTTGACAGCTTCTGATCCGATAAGACCTGCAGATCCAGTAACTAAGACTTTTTTAGTCATACCTTCCTACTTTTCATTTCTTTCCTCAGAATGTAAAATATTATAACATATATTTATGGTCAAATCCGTACTCATAGGAACATTTTCTGTTTGGAAAAATGAAAAAAGAACTGCTATAAATGGCATGATTGAGCCATTGCTCTCATACTTTGCAAAAATTAAAAGTGAAGTTAATCTTATAGATGGCCCCCCTCCCGGGAGTGATTCTGTCACTACGAAGTTTGAGCAATACGAAGGCGAAAAGATTCAAAGCAAACAGACCTCATGGATAAGCTTATTCATGTATCCACTTCTTAATACTACTAATAACAATGAAACCAAGTTGTCTTTCAAACTTCGTGACTTTTTATCTGTTTTTGAATATCTTGCACGAAATCCTCAGCGTTACGACCTTTTTATCGGTCTAGAATCTGTATTCACTATTGCGGGTATTCTTCTCAAGAGACTTGGACTGGCTAGAAACGTCGTCTATTACGTTTCTGATTACTCTCCCAATAGATATAACCAAAGATTTTTAAACAATATATATCTAACTCTTGATAGATTCTGTTGTTATAACGCAGATTACATTTGGGATGTGTCTCCTGCTATGCATCCCGCCAGAATTAAAGCTGGGTTAGATGAAAAAAAATCAAAAAATCCAATCCTCGTGCCAAACGCGTTGTTTCCCGAACAGATATGTCCGCTAAAAAATGAAGACGACATAGAACCATTTTCTCTCGTTTTTGCAGGGACATTTGGTCCGGAAAATGGATTACCAATTATCATCCAAGCAATGCCCTCTATAATCGATAAGCTTCCCAAAACCAAACTTCATGTGTTTGGCGGCGGCCATACACCACAACAAGATCTGGAACAGTTAGCCGAGAAACTTAATGTGGGCAAGCATGTCATCTTTCATGGTTTCATCTCGGATGCGAGAGAACTCTCAGGCAAGATTAACCGCTACATGGTTGGCGTGGCTCCCTACGCTGGAATACCTGACTCAGCCAGATGGTATGCTGACGCGACAAAACTTCGTCTCTATATGGGGGCAGGATTACCCATTATTACAACTCACGTACCACCATTGGGAAAGGAAATTGAAAAATATGGAGCGGGAGTCGTAAGTAATGATTCACCAGAGGCGTTTTCAGAGGCGATACTAAAAATCTTTTCAGATAAAAATACACACAGACATCTACGAGAAAAGACTATCTCGTACGCGAAGCCTAATACCTGGGAGAATTCTTATGCAAATGCATTTAAGCAAATGGGAACCTCGAATGACTAATTAAATGGAGCTGTAGGTTTTCTGATAAAACCTAGTTTATCAATTTCCTCAAAGGACAAAGACCGAATGGATACATTACTTACCCTTACTGAAACCGGCAATTGAAACTCATGAATTTTAATTTTCTCAAGTGTTGTAGCTTGCGCTGGTATATAAATCAGATACGTATGTGGTTGCCCATCAGTCACAATGTCCATCCTTCTTGAATTAATCTCACTATAGTTTTCACGCCCATCTGTAAGCCAAGAAACTCGAACCTGCATATTTCCATTCAATGCATTCACGATTTTTTCATATTCACCCTTGCTTCCCACTGAACAAAGAAGTGGTTTATTTACCAATTGCTGAGGGTATTGAGATAGCTTCTTCTCGCTCTTCAAAGAACTAGCCCACATCTCAGAAATAGCAGGAGCTATGTTAGAAGAAGTATTTTTTATAACCATTTTTATATACCTGGCACTCTGATCACCTAACTCGTCAATTACATACTCTCCCTCTATGCGGGCACTGCCATTCTTAACCTCTTTAACAGTGCTCCAATACTTATTGTCTACTGAAACTAAAATATCATACTCAGTTGGAGCACTTCTCGGTAAGTAATTCACCCAAATAAGTTTGTTTATCTCCTGAGCTCTTCCCAAATCGAGTACGATCTCTTCTTTTTTTTCATTCGCCCATGCGATAACAAAACCAGTCCAGTTGGTTTCAAAAAGGCCGTCAATAAGGAAGTCGCGCTCGCTATACCTTGCCTCAGTCGCTGTGCTCACTTTAGCTGTTTTTATAAACTCTTTATGCTCTTTATCTAATTTCAATAGATACTCTGTTTGACTACAAGGCAGCTGGGAAATAAGAGTGGCGTTGAGTCCAAGATCTACCAGATCCTCTGCGCGTATTTCGTCAGGAACCTGATCAGAAACATCAGAGTAAGGGAACTTTTTGTCAGAAAGATCTATGGGACTCGCTGAAACAGTTATAGATATTAGAGATGGCACTACGCTTGTATGCTTTATATCTGCTTCAAGCTGCGGGTTAACACCAACTGTGTCATTACTCCTCGGAGAGATGAAAGCACTTGTCGCAAACTCATTAGTACTTCGAGTAAATACCGTATTACTATACCATTTGGAAATATCTATAAAAATTTCTTTTGATGGATTTTTCAGTAATTTGTGAATCTCACTTGAGGTATTAATCACATCCCACTGAGAGATATAGAGACTGAGCAAGTCATCTATTTTCATTTGATTGTTTTTAACCGAATATAAATAATCTTCAAAGGAACGAGTATTCAATACTCTATTGCCTTGTTTGTAAAACAATGCCATCGCAGTTGGAGGAAACGTACTATTCATCTGATATTTTAAATTAGGATCATTTTCAAAGTCGAGAAATAATACTGATTGAGAATTTATCGAACCCATAGGCACGACTTTTTTTATCATTTCATGGATTCTTCTGGCCGGGTTGCTTACATTAGCTATTACATAGCTAGCAGCAAGGTTCATAAGTAAAATAAGATATGCAGCGTATCCAATAACTAAAATAGGAAAAAGATTGTATTTTCTAAACCGTACTAATGAAAAAACGACCCCTAATACGAGAGCCGTTCCAACAGTTGAGGGCGTAAGATATCTATCAGTAGTAATAAGATAACTATAGGTAGGTATGCCGACAAAATAACCAATATAGTGCCCAAAGATCAATACGATACCAAATAATATAAGTCGAGATAATAGAGATTTATTTTTCCAAAGAAGTAAGCTGAGAAATAAAAGTGACAAAAGTAATGTCATACCCAAAAGAGATGTAAAGCTCGCAGATGGTTCTAAATTGGATAGTATGGGTTGAGCAAATGCCCACCTATTAAAAATAAAATAAAGCACCTCTCCTATGACCGTTATCGCTCCAGCAAATACGAATTTTCTTTTTATGGAGAAATACGATACAGATATCGTGAACAAAATGACTAATAGAATCTCAGGTACAATAGAAACCTCTTTAAAGGGAGAAAATACAAACTTTGTAATCGTGTCTGGAATAATGACATTGCTAAAACTAGCAAAAGGGTTGATAAAATAGGCAAATATTTTATCTCGCGCCATAGAATGAAAAAATGCGCCAACCGTTGTTTCATTTCCGGAAGCCAACGTAGAACTATATAACTGTCTATAGATTAATACATACGGAACTAGCTTAAGACAATTAAGAATAATTTTCTTTGGAGACAACGACCACTTAGCAAATAATGCCGTCAATCCAAAAACGAGAAATATTATTCCGTGAGCACGCAGATTTTCTATTTCTACAGACGCATAAAAAAGTGCGATACTGATGAGGTAATCTGTAAGCTTTCCAGTTCTATAGTACCTGGCAAGCATCCATAGCGTCAGCGTCGTAAAAATCACAGCACCCAAATTCTGAAAAGAATTAGAAAGATGAAATATAGTATACGAACCGATATAACCTAGAGACGCGTAAATAATGGCTGAAGCAAAAGCTAAAACTTTTTTTTGTGTAACTTCCAGAAATAACAAAAATGCACTAATAGTGGCAGCAAAATAGACGAGAATACTTACCGCAAAGTATGGCCCAGCCTGGAGACCAAAAACAGGATACATCGGCATGAATGGTGTATGAAGATATCGATATGGCCCACTTCCGAACCATCCAGGATCCATACCCCAAAGTGCAAGCTCTGGATGAATAACTTTTAAGAATAAATCCCAGTCATCTGTCCAGAAATAAAGAAACGGTATTTGCCAAAATGCCAATATAACCGTCGCAAAAAGAAGCAAAATACTAGATACTGGATAGTGCTCGTTAAACAATTTTACAGATTTATTTCTCAGTATAATTAATTTTTTAATCATGCAAAAATATTTTTACAGATGTTAGTATAACACGTCTAAAAATTCTTTCCAACATAGTTTTTATATCCGAGTCTTAACAATTTTCTAACCGTATTCTCAACCGCCCATATGTAAATATGTGAATATTTGGGTGCTCTCTCTATTATCTTAAATTTTGACTGACCTAAAGTTCGACCTATCCAGGTAGTAGGAATGTCAGTAATTTTCGCATTATGAAAATATGCTTGAAGTGTGATCGCCATAGAAACCTCTACCCCACTCTTCTCATGAATAACAATGTCTCTTAAGATTTTTTTCCTATATAGCTTGAATGCATTACTTACATCATGAGTAGGAACGCGCGTTAGGTAGTGAAGCGACATGCAAATGATCCATGAACAAGCTGACTGAAAAAATGGACCGCCTTTCTTCCCTCCACCCCTTACATATCGCGACCCACACACGATATCCCACCCTTCCTGAGTTTTTTCATATAGTCTGTCTATATCCCCTGGTGCATCACACAAGTCCGCCATCACAGGAAGTACGAAATCAGCTTTTGCATTTTCAAAACCAAGAGCTAGAGCGGTAGCAAAAGTCGGCTTGGGATGGTTTGTCCTCGTCACCAACTTTACATGTGAATTTCCTTTTTGACTTAAATATTTTTTTACAACCCCAGATGTTTTATCACTCGAATTAGAATCATTCACGACTATAATCTCGTGAGGTGTTTTTACTTTTTTTTTCAAAGCATCCAAAGTCGAGATAATAGCCTCTTCTTCTCTTCTGGCGGGAATAACGATAGTAAAAAGTGGTTTCATATTATTTTTTAAACACTACAAACTTACCATAGGGAGACTTTGGCACACAACTAGTATCCTCAGATGATACCAATACCACATATCGCGCAAAAAGATTCGGGACTGGAGCAGTCAGTATTCCATCCTTCGGTTGCTCACCCAAATCCTTACTTAAAGACCCTGGATATGTCTCAGGAAGAACTTCCCAATTATCATTATCTTCAGATATTTGAAAATTTGAAGGAACCATAGATGAACAGGATTTAGGAAGTTCAAAATTAATAGTTATCAACTCCAACTGATATATTTGTCCCAAATCCCATCTCAACTCATTCCCGCTACTTATGCTATCCACTATAATTTCTTTTTTTACCACTCCCTGCACATCTACTCTTTTGTTTTCTTTATCATTTTTAAAAATCTTGATCAGAGGTACTCCGTCCACTACATACTGATATACCGGTGTTAATGTATTCTGCAAGTATCTGACTCTATAGGTGTGATCCAGACCTGTATCGTGGGTTAGAGCTATTACATACTCTCCTTTTTGGAGATACCCACTGTACTGATTGTCAGCGAGTAAATCTGTACGAAGCTCCGGCAGGTAAAAATCAGCTGGTTCGCTAAAGGCAGTAGCGACGTGGCTATTTTTTTCCGCATGCTCATTAAGCCATACCGTAGCCTTTCTATAGATTCCACCATCATTATATCCCCATCCCGGAATACCAGCCTTTTTAGCGCCACTCAGGCCACCAATGAATGAATTAAAGTATACATTCTCTGCAGGATGCAGCTTAACTAACGTTATAATGAGGGGTATGAAACCAGCGAGTAGTAACAATACAATTACTGCTTGTGTTTTTTTAGAAAATTTATTTATTAACACATATACCCCGTAGCCTGTTAGCATCGATAAGGCAGGAATATATTCCATAATATGCCTGACTCCGCCAAATATCGAAGTAAATGGCAATGATGCGCGTAAAATAGGAATAAACATCCATAACAACAGGAGCAATAATATTGTGTTTTTTTTCAAATTCCGAAACGCAGCCACAATACCAATTACACCTAATATCTCCACCAAAGGGTAGGTTGAATAAAAGATCCACGTAATAGCATACGTGCCAAAATTGAAAACCGTTCTGTAATCGGGAGTATAATCAGGAGCAATACCAACTGTATAATAAATTCCTCCTACCATAAGCAATTTCCTAATAGGATCCTGCCATAACTGAGGCCATGAAAAAAAGAAAAGTGAAAATGCGATAAGAGCATATGGCAAAAGTATCCATAATGAACGCAAATACCATCTTCTTTTAGCAATAGGGTGCGTTATAAAAATATATACTGCCCATGGCAGTATGATGAATGGAAGAAATACGATATTGAATTTAGTACCCAAGGCTAATCCTGCGAAAATAGATGAATAAAGTATTTTCTTTTTCGATTGTTCCACGATGCCGTAATAAAATTGCCAAATCGTTAAGGTAAAGTACACTGCCTCGGGAACATCTTTCAAATTAAAATGACTCTCTGCCCAAAAAAGAGGAGTCAATGCAAGCGTAATGGTTGCAATGACCGCTGGAAAAAATCCAAACAATTTATTTGTCCAGTAAAAAATAACACCTACGAGTATCGAAGCAAGCAGGAGAGTATATATTCTGTACGCGTAGTCATCTCTTAACCACCCTAATTTCTCATAAAAAATTATATTAGAAAATGTGGCAAGTATATCACTCAGAACCGGATGCTCTATCTGGTCACTCCTCATCAACCAATTAAACGTATGAACGTCATCTTGATAAATGCTTCTTCTATAATTTGGGTCCTGTGAGACTCTTGCAGAAATATCTGGATCAGTATAATAGTGACTTACATAATCTCTATAATATCGCTCATACTCCTTTGTTATCGGCAAGTCTTTATAATCTGCTTTCCCATATAAAAAATTACTTGCAAATGCTTGCCCCTTAAAGTAGTGATTTCTTGCATCCCAAAATATATTGTAATCATGCATGGTTGCATAGAGAGCGATAAAAAATACTATAGCAATAATTCCAGCTATATACTTGCTGTTAATCTTAGGAATCATCATATTACTTAAATTTTTTAGTCAAAATAAATGTAGGCGACAGTAACCAGATAAGACTTTTTATCTTAAAAAAGAAGAATGCATATGGAAAATATCCAGAAACATCATATCCTTTTGCAATTCTTGCTAATCCCTCATAATCGAAAAACTGCTTATGATCTATATTTTGTAACTTTTTAGGAGTCCAACCCCATATACCCACAACGGGATATAGCCACCATGCTGAATTAGGCGTAGTGAGTATTGCCACTCCTCCCGATTTCCCAATTCTATCTATCTCTCGTATTAGCAGACTAGGATTATGAAGGTGCTCTAATACCTCCGTACACCAAACTAAGTCGACAGAATTTTTTTCAAATGGCAACCCTTTTTCAACATCGTGAACTAATGCGTCCTTATAATGTGGCTCTATATCAAGAGACCTAACGATATATCCTTTTTTCTTCAACATATCTGACCAAAACCCATCCCTACAACCTATGTCTAAAGCAGTCTTCCCTTTTCCCGAAGGAATAAAAGAAAATGCAATTCTTTTTCCTGCGCTAATATGTTTTTTTTCAGCTTGACCAATATCAATGGGGAGTTTTAAGAGGTGGGATACCAATTTATTCATGTTTTGATTTTTTCTTCTTTGTCTCATTTGATTCCTCTATGATTTTCAGGAAGGGAGATTTAAATGTTTTTTTTAGAAGTTCTATATTCGGCATAAGACAGTGCCCTCCGATAAAACCAGGAGCAAGCACAGGCCTGAGAACATTTGGCTTAGACTCTCTATATCCTTCATTGTATGTTTTGTTAAATAAAGTAACTGCTTCATCAAACAATATGCCAAACTCCTCACACCATCTCTCCATCTCTTGATGCCAAGCAATACAAAGCGCATAGTATGTGGTGTCTAATAATTTCCCCATTTCAGTTTCTCGGGACGAAGAGAGGACGGTGGTCTGAATCCCAAGCGCATCATAATACTCCTTCGCCATTACACCAGCTTCCTTTGTGGTGGGTCCGATGAATTTCATAAATTTTAAAAGATCCTCAGTCATTCCGGGATGAGTACCACGGATAGGAGAATGAACGAGCGGAATAGATGTTTTTTCTGCAATTTTTTCTGTAGTAAGCAAAGGAAGAGTTGAATCGATGATAACCAGATCTGGATCTGATTGCTTAATTTGAGCCAAGACAATATCTTCAAACATATCGCTGTATGGAATACAAATATGCAACACATCGAGTTTTGTATCACCAATCTCGTCTCTGTTTAAGTCTTTTACTAAGACTGTATACTGCTTCTTAATAATAGGAAGTAACGAGGATCCAACCTCTCCTACCCCCAAAATTCCAACAATATTATTTTTTAAATTCATATGTATTTATTATAACCGAAAATAACTATTTTACACACATATAAACAAGGTGAAGATTGCTTTCCCTAAAATTACTTGTTTCTATACGAGAAAAACTCCTTCCCAGCTCTTTCCTCCACCATGACTCCTTATGATAGACAATAGATTCACCTTTGGTGGCTCGAAGAATATTTACCATTATAAATTCTCGTATTTTTTCACCCATTATTCCTATCGCATGCTCTGCATTGGGCTCAACCAAGATTAGCCTTCCGCCTTTTTTAAGAGACACTGCAATTTTTTTAAGTATTTCTTTTTGCATACCTTCTGACATGAGATATAGAACACTAATTGCTAAAACACAATCGTAATAGTCTTTTTTCTTAATCGCTGAGTTGGTAAAGTCGTGCAGAAATTCTATGTTTTTTGGAGACTGTATCTTTTTGGCTATATCAATTTTGCTTTTCGAGATATCCGTACCAACTACAGACCGTCTAAAAGAAGAAGCCCCTAAGTAAACTGCCAGAAATCCATGTCCACATCCGAGATCAAGTATTTTTCCACTCTTAGGAACCAGAGAGTCAATTTGAGCAAATGGGAATCGATTAATTCTGATAATTGCATGAAGCTTCTGAGAAAAAGATACTCTGCGATAGAGCTGAATAAGCTCAGATTTCGATAAGACACTCATAGGGAGGATCATAGCATACGATTGCACTCATCATCAATTCCCTTTACAATAGTCTCATGAAATATATTGTTACTGGAGGTGCAGGATTTATCGGATCTAATTTAACCAAACAACTTGTGGCGGATGGCCATACTGTCACAGTAATCGATAATCTTAGTACCGGGAACAAGAAAAATATAGAATCGCTTATCACCCAAATTAAATTTGTAGAAGGGAGCATACTCGATCTTCCGCTTCTGCAAGATTTGTTTCAGGAACAGGATGTGGTTTTTCATGAGGCAGCTCTACCATCTGTCGGACGATCACTAGCAGATCCCAAAACCACTACCGAGGTTAATATAAACGGCACTTTGAATGTACTTATCGCCGCTAGAGACTGTGGAATTAAGAAAGTCGTATTTGCTTCTTCATCATCGGTATATGGAGACACAAAAGTTCTCCCAAAGGTGGAAACGATGACCCCACAACCGAAAAGCCCCTATGCACTAACGAAATATACCGATGAACTATACTGTCAAATGTTTTCTAAATATTTTGGACTTCCTACGGCTTGCCTGAGGTATTTTAACGTTTTCGGTCCCCACCAAAGCCCAAAATCGGAATATGCTGCAGTAATACCCAGATTCATAACTGCTGCATTAAAAAATGAAAGCCCTACTATTTATGGTGATGGTGAACAAACACGTGATTTCACCTTCGTTAAAGATGTTGTGAAGGCAAATATTCTAGCAGCAGCATCAGGGGTGAACGACGGATCTGTTATGAATATTGCTTGTAATAAAAATACGAGTCTTAATGAACTCCTTAATAGGATTAATGCACTTCTTAAAACGAATGTGAGCCCAAGATACGAAGAAGGACGAGTAGGAGACGTGCGAGATTCACTTGCTGATATCACGAAGGCTCATGAACTTATCGGCTACACCCCAAGCTTTACTCTTGATGATGGGCTTGCTGAAACTATTGACTGGATGAAGACACAGTAATTGAATCTACTATAAATGTTTCCCGCCTCTGACTACTGATCGCATCATAACTAATCATATCTGCGATAAATCCAAAACCTAAAAATAGTATCCCCAAAAGTATCATCACAAACCCGAACAGCACTGTCGGAATATCATTTGAAAGATGCGCACCTAAGATGAATTTTTGAATAACGAAGTATAGAGTAATACTCATACCACAGAGCAATGAAACCATACCCAACATGCCAAAAATATGAATAGGCCTAGCAGAGTATGTTATAAAAAATTTGACTGTCAATAAATCTAAGAATCCACGAAATATACGTGTATAGGTGTATTTCGTCTTTCCGGATACTCTCTTTCGAATATGTATAGGAACCTCAGTTACCTTAAATCCTTTCCACGCCGCGAGAATCGGAAGATATCGATGCATCTCTCCATAGAGCGGAATAACCTCCACAACCTTGCGAACAAACGCCCGCATCCCCCCAGTAGAGTCTTCTAATTTTTGGTTTGTCAGGCTTCGAATAAGCCAATTAGAAATTTTGGATGGAATAACTTTTTTAATCAGGGAGTCAGAAGCATTTCTTTCTTTTCTCCAACCACAAACCACGTGATATCCATTTTTTAATGGCTCGATAAGAGATAGAATATCCTCAGGATCATGTTGAAGATCAGAATCCATAGTTACGATAACATCCCCCTCACTATATTCTATCCCCGCAGCTGTAGCATTTGATTGCCCATAATTTGACAATAAAGAAACTATTTTAATGCGATCATCCTGTGAAGAAATTTTTTTTAGAACCGCTAAGCTTTCATCTGTGCTACCATCATTTACGAAAATAATTTCGTACTGTATAGTTTTTTTAAGGGTATTAGTGATCTCCTCATACAGCTTTGTGAGAGTTTCCTCTTCGTTAAATACTGGAATTATAATGGAAATTTTTCCTTTTTCAGCTGCATATTTCATAATAAAGTGATCATAACATATGATCTAGGCTTTCACTAGCTCTCTCATCGGCACAAACATATGCCTCTTTAATAAATACTCAAAAGTATTATTTATATTTGTCCTATATATCAACATAGACAAAAACCTATTCTTTCCCGTAACTAGTGTATATGGCATAAACTGCCAGGGATGAACGAATAAAATAGAGGAGTTCCCTTTTTTATTTTCTCTTTCTACAAATCGACTAATAAGTTTTCCAAAAAGCGCAAATGATAACCCAGATCCATATGGGATTCCCATGGAAAGAACCAAACTCATTAACGATCGAGGAAATTTCGCTGAAATGCCCAACGGTGACCAAGCCGAAACAGGAACCTCTACCATACCCCCAGTCTTAAATGGTATTCCTCCATATATCGAAGAGTCATAAGTAAATCCATAACTAGATAACACCTCAAGGCACTCCATGGGTAGGTACATTCGTGGCGCCCTAAATCCAATCGGTTTAAATTTTTTTATAAAAATGGCCGAACGCTCCAACTCTTCCAAAAGAATCTCTTTATTCATTATTTGCTGATGAGTATGCCCATGATAGCCGATCTCATGTCCTCTTTTTCTAATTTCATCAACTAGCTCAGGGTATTGCTCGTAAATCTCGCCTAATATAAAGAATGTAATCTTTGTATTGTGTGTATCTAATAAATTTAATATTTGAGAAGTAGCACGAGGAGTATATCCATCGTCCCTCTTTCGCTTAAGAGGATCTAACTCTCTATACACAAATGATTCCAAGTCTACAGATAATGAGTTTTTTATCATATATCTGAATTATACTATACCTATCGATACCTAAAGCGTTTGATATAATGAAACAGATGCTAGCTGATATTCAATACTTTCTCGAAAGACTTACACTACCTCAAAGCGATAACGCACGGAAACGCTGGGTGGCTGAGCAATTAAAGCGCCTACCGAAAGGAAGACGACTCTTGGATGCCGGCGCTGGTGAATGTCAGTACGAAAAATACTGCGAACATTTGGAATACGTAAGCCAAGATTTTGCAGGATATGATGGAGCAGGAGATGGCTCTGGACTACAAACAGGCACGAGAGATTCTTCAAAAATTGACATAATTTCAGATATCGTCTCCATGCCTGTAAAGGCAAAAGATTTTGATGCTATTCTGTGTGTGGAAGTTTTTGAACATCTCCCTGCTCCACTAGAAGCACTGAAGGAATTTTCTCGTGTGATAAAAAAAGATGGCGTACTTATCCTAACCGCACCATTTTCCTCGCTTACTCATTACTCACCATATTACTACTACTCGGGGTTTTCGATAAACTTTTATAAAGAAAATTTGCCTAAATTTGGCTTTGAGATAGATGAAGTATATTCATATGGTAATTATTTTGATACTGTGGCGCTAGAACTTGCTCGCATCCCCTTGGTATGTATCCGGACAATTGGCGTACTCGCTTTACCAATTCTACTAGCATATATTTTTGTCCTGCCTGCGTACATACTATTACGTGTTTTGTCATTTATCATGCCTGATTCATCGCAGCTTGCTTGTTTTGGAATTTGTATCCGTGCTCATAAAACAGCCTCTTCTATGGTATAATTGGCGCACAGTATGGAATCTATAAAAGCATCAACGCTACCGACTATCTCAGTGATTCTCCCTACGTACAATGCCGAAAAAGACCTAAAAAAATGTCTGGATAGTATAAAAATGCAAGATTATCCGAAAGATAAACTCGAAATACTCGTTATCGATGGTGGCAGTAAGGATAAAACACTCGAAATCGCGAAAAAATATAAAACCACTATATTATTTAATCCATTCAGGGATTGCGATGAGGGAAAAAGTATAGGTTTAAGACATGCAAAAGGCGAAATTATTGCCTTAATAGACGCAGATAATGAACTGAGCTCTCCGCAGTGGTTTAGGACAATGATTCAACCCCTTCTAGAAGACAAAACGATTTTTGGAGTCGCTTCGCCTTGGCTCATGCGAGAAGATGATCCCTCTATAAATAAATATGAAACTCTTATTAAGATCGCAGATCCTCTAGCCAGACGCTTTCATCCCCAAATGGAAATTATCGATAAGGGTTCTTATGTGGTATATAGAGCCAAGCTTGGAGATACTCCGGTGGTAGGAGCAAATGGATTTTTGTGGAGAAGAGCAGTTATAGATTCTGTCGGTGGATATGAGCAAAAATTTGAGGAAGTAAATTTCATCGCAAGGGTTATCTCTGGAGGATATTTATCCTATGCAGAAGTAAAAGATGTCGGAATTTATCATTACTACTGCACTTCCATTTGGAGCTATATTAAAAAACGAGTCAAAATAGGAAGAAAGTTTTTGGGAAGAAAAGGCAGAAAGCAAAAAACATGGGTGGATCATGCAAATCATGATAGCTTTTTACTTGCGGTATTGTATAATATATCTATTATTGGTCCTCTATTTGAGGCCATTGGAGAATATAGAAAAAGTGGTAAGGTTGCATGGTTTTGGCATCCATTCATCTCTTGGTTAACAATTCTCGTATATGGATACGCAGTCATAGAATATACGGTTAAAAAAGGATTTCAAACAATAACTGCAAAAGAATAAATATGCAAAAAGATAAACTAACTGTAGCGATCGTAGGATATGGAGTTGTAGGGAAATCCATGCATACCCTTTTCCCTAACGCTTTAGTTTATAATGGCGAGAAAAATCCTGTCGGAGATCTCACATACGAGGATATTAACAAAGCTGACGTTTCTTTCGTATGCGTCCCAACTCCCACTAAGGAATCCGGTCATTGTGATACCTCAATCGTCGAAGATGTAGTTTCAAAACTAGAAACTTCCCTTATTATTCTCAGGTCAACTGTAGAGCCAGGAACAACAGACAAACTAAAAATAAAATACAGTAAACATATTGTTTTCTGTCCTGAATACGTAGGAGAAACAGTTGCTCACCCGCTCACGGACGAACTCGCTCGTCAATTCTTAATTTTAGGCGGGGACAGAGAAGATACGAATAAAGCAATTGAAGTGTTTCAGTCTGTTTATAATGCTTCGGTCAAAATCAGACAAATGACTGCCATAGAAGCAGAGGTAACGAAATATTTGGAAAATAGACATATCGCATTTACTGTAGCAGAATGCAATGAAGCGTATGACTTCTGCGAAAAACTGGGTGTTGACTACAATACTGTACGCGAAGCAGTCTTTCAAGACGACCCACGCATGAGCCCCTATTGGACATTCGTGTATCCTGATAATCGCGGATTCGCCACTAAGTGCATTCCTAAGGATGTTGATGCTATCGTTGCTAAAGCGAGAGATATCGGAAGTCCCATGGAGATAACAGAAAAGATTTTAGAAGTAAATAAAAAATGGCGTAACCTCAAATAACACTAGGCCACTAGATCTTTCTCATCGTGATTGTAAAATTCATCGAATTATCTTTTTCCTTTTGACGCATATCTAAATCCACGATCCACCACCAGAACCTATCAACGATCGGCGGAATTTCGGACCATATCATATTAATGATCCAATTAACCATCATGCACGTATGACCATGATATGTTAAGTCTATGAGCTCAAAACTATTTTTTCTAAATTCAGCGATAAGATCCTCAGCTTTATAGTGCCTTAAGTGTCCTACATGCTTATCATTTCTTTTGTTAAGGATTTTTAGAAAGAACGCCGTGCGTTCGTACGTATTTGGAACACAAATAGAAATTATCCCACCCTTTTTCGTTAATCTACCTATGTCTGCAACCACTTTTTTATCATGAACCAGATGTTCCAGAAGTGCTATCGAACATACTCTGTCAAAACTATTAGCCGGGAGCTTCATATTTTCTGCATCACCAACCACAAACTTCACATTTTTCTGATCTTTTGGAGAAAGTGCAACGCGGGCATATGTTTTGCAAAGCTCCACGCCTTCAGGAGAAATATCTAAGCCTACTGCGTTCATACCTCTTTTTGCTGCCTCTATAACCATAAAACCACTACCCGTACCAATATCGAGAAATTTTCCATTCTTCTTCGGAGGCATATCATGAAAAATGCGTTTTACATACGCCCGTTTCCAGCTCGTTAGGTAATTTTTATGTCTATAAGAGGAGAAAAGCTCTTTAAATATTTTAACCTGACCGCTTTTTTGCAGTGCTTCTGTTTTAGTATTACTTGAAGGCATAATGATTTCCTGACAAAAACTCGATATCTTCTATAATCGCCCCTTTTGATTTCGCTAGTTCTCCCACACGCGCAGGGTTAAAAAGACCTGCAGGATTTTCCTGAAAAGCAATAAGTAGATGCTTAGCGTCAAACCAATTACGTTTCATGACATAATCTTGCGAATACTTCGAACTCTCAGAAAGGGCCCATGTAGATATAAAAAGATCTGCTTTTATTTTCAACTTATCCAAAAAATTAAGTGGAACAATGTTTATCTTCCCCTTTTTAATTTGATCGGTATTTTTTAAAAGCAGGTTCACATTTCTCTCCCCAAATATCGTAGAAAGAAAGATCCATTGAAGACAACTAAATAGAGGAGTATCGATCATAACATACGTACTGCTACCACTAAGATGCTTTCTTAGAATTCTTATCATACTTCCGTACCCCCCACCCCATTCAACTATAGTTTTTAACTCTGAAGGCTTTGTATTTGTAGTATTGAGAAATTTAATAAAATGATATAGGTGATGTACTGCTGTATGAGAGGTTAAATATTTTGTGTCAAACAATAATGGATCACCCACATAATCCTCTTCAAGTAAGTTTCTCAACTCACTCTTGGACACCTTTTTCTCTAAAAACGCCATCTCATGTCGAAGCCACTTGCCTCCGCTAGTAGCGAACATAGTATACATAATTCCGGGATCACGGAGAAAAGAAAAAGAGGGGTTTGGTAAAAGAGCGCTTTCAACTCGTCCATTGTATTTCTTCCAAAGCGGAGTTGTGAATTTATCCATGTTCTGATCGCTCAATGTTTTATAAAAACCCTCAAACTTACTACTAAGCTTGTCAAACGCTAATCTTTGTTTCCCTTTTTTCTCAGCAAGTACTTGCTGAGCTCCGTGCATTTTCAACCTGAGGAACTGATATCGTGTCAGTCGAAGAACTTGAGAAACATTCTCTAGAATTTCATCCATAATTTGACAATTATACAATAAATTGCTGTGCTATAATAGGCATATCTATGAGTATTCTACCTGTCAACACCACGCTTCGCGTTCCATATGCCTTAGCAGTTCACGGAGATGAAGAAAAACAGCGCGTGATAAAAGTCTTGGACGAACATAGAACAAATACTGGAAAAGAGATTTTGGAGTTTGAAGAGAAAGTCGCCAAACAGTTCGGAAAACGATTTGGCGTCATGGTGAATTCTGGGTCTTCTGCAAATCTTCTCGCATTTGAATTACTGGATCTCCCAAAAGACTCAGAAGTTATAACTCCACTACTCACATTCTCGACCACGATAGCACCGTTGGTTAAAAAACAGCTCGTACCGGTTTTTGTAGACGTAAAGGAGGGAACATATGTAATCGATGAGGATCAAATCGAAGGAGCAATTTCAGAAAAAACCAAAGCGCTTATGATCCCGCTTCTTTTAGGAAATGTCCCAGATCTAGAAAGGATCCGTGCACTTGCGAAAAAGCATAACCTAATTGTGGTGGAGGATTCATGTGATACTCTCGGCGCGACGTTCAATAACCACCCATCTGGTACGTTCTCAGATATCTCCACAACCAGTTTTTTCGGCTCCCATATCATCACAGCAGGAGGAAATGGTGGCATGATTTTAGTAGATGATGAAAAATCCCGTGATCGACTAAAAGTACTCAGAGGTTGGGGTCGAACCTCATCTATCTTCGGCGAATCAGAAGACATAGAAAAAAGATTTAGCTATAAAATCGGCGATCTTCCGTACGATGCGAAGTTTATCTTTGACGAGATCGGATATAACCTGTTGCCAAATGAGATGGGAGCAGCTTTTGGAAATGCACAACTTGAAAAACTTGAAACATTTAGAAAAACGAGAGACTACAACTTTGACTACCTTTCTAAATTCTTTGGAAATTATGAACAGTTTTTTAAATTACCTCAACAAGATTCACGTGTTAGAACACAATGGCTTGCATTTCCTCTGACTATTACAAAAACCGCACCATTCACACGACTTGAGCTTGTAACCCACCTAGAGCAAAACAATATCCAGACTCGCCCTATTTTCACCGGCAATATCTTAAAACAACCAGGGTTTAAGAACATACAGAACCGACAAGCAGAAGCAGAATATCCAAACACCGAGGAGGTTATGGAACGAGGATTTGTAATCGGATGCCACCATGGACTAGAAGAGAAACATCTGAAAAAAATTGAGGCAGTATTCGAATCATTTCTGAGTCAACCTAAGTAGTTTTTTTATACCATTCGTATAACTCCTGTATTCCTTTTTCAAGCGGTGTAAATCGTAAATTAATAACCTCCTTGGATAATCTTTCCATGTCACACGTATACTCGTTTCCCATACCATCTTTTTTAATTTCTATTTCATAATCTATACCCGCAATCTCTTTTATAATTTTGGCAATCGAGAATAAATCGATTGGTTTTCCTGATCCTACGTTATACACCCTATCTTTTCTGTCGTTTTCGATAAAATCTTTTACGACCTCTGCTAAATCGTCTATATATAAGTAGTCAAATGTAACATTTTGATTAATTTGTATTGGCCGCCCTGTTAATGCAGTGCAAATAGCATCAGAAATAAACCGAGTTTCTTTATCTTCATATTTTCCATACACCCCGAACAATCTCAAAACGGTAACTTTCTGAAACCATTTTGCCATCAAACTACACAAATACTTAGACATCCCATATTGATCTTTTGGCTCTGAAGTGTAAAACTCTTCTTCTTTCACCCTTACAATAGGTTTTGATTTATCGTATTCCGCACCAGATCCTAAATAAATCATCTTCTGATAGTTTTTTTCGTTACGTGCGAGATACATAAACATTTGTAGATTTTTTTCTGTCGCGTCTTCTATAAAAGGAGTTTTCCTATTTCCACCTATGTATGCTGCGTGTATTACTACATCGATATGATTTTTCTGAAAAAATGCATCGACTACCTGGGAATTTGTTAAGTCTAATTCTGAATGAGAAGGAGAAAAAATAGTGTAGGAGCTAGATAGTTGTTCGACCAGGTTACGGCCGATAAATCCCGATCCACCGGTTATAAGCAGGGTTTTCATGTGAATAATCCTAATTCTTCTATTCGACGCATTATTCGATCGACAGATAGTCCATTTACGTCTCGCATATGATCCTGATTTCCTATCTCCTTGGTAAAGCGATCAGGAACTCCTATGCGAACGAGTGGCACAGACAAACCCGCATCAGCGATAACCTCAGCGATAATACTTCCTAATCCTCCGATCACAGAATGCTCTTCAATAGTTATCACATATTTTTTTTCTTTTATTAGTGTTTCTGCAGTCTCTATGTGAAACGGTTTCAATGTGTGCACGCTGACAATAGTTGCTTCTATTCCTTTTTTAGCCAATTCTCCTGAGACGGCAAGCGCTGTATGAACAAGAGCTCCGGTTGAAAAAATTACTACATCGTTTCCTTTCTTTAAAACTGACCCTTTCCCTACCATCAGTTCTCCATCGTTTTCATACAGAGATTTCTCCTCTGCTCTACTCAGTCGTATATACACCGGTCCATCTATCTCCATGGCCTTTTTCATACAGAAGCCTACCTCCACAGAGTCTGATGGGGAAAATATAGTAATATTTGGCAAAACTCGAAGAATAGCTATGTCTTCTAATCCATGATGTGTATGACCATACGGGCCATACGAAAATCCTGCACCAACTCCCACTATTTTTACGTTTACATCTTGATAGCAAAGGTCATTTCGGATTTGCTCATAATTTCTCATCGTCACAAATGGAATAATAGAATAAATAAAGGGTACTTTTCCACTCATTGCCAGACCTGCTGCTACGCCGGTCATATTAATTTCTGCTACTCCCATGTTTATAAATCGATCTAAGAATTTCTCTCTGTAATTTTCAAAGACAGAGAATCCTAAATCTCCCGTTAAGAGCATTACGCGATTATCATTTTCTGAAATGGTAGTCAGTGAGTTAATAAATGCTTTTCTCATCTTAAATTCTCCATTATTTCTTCAAACTCTTCTTTAGTAGGTGGATAGTACTGCGAAGACATTTCATTTTCATATTTTGGAATACCGCCTTTTCCTTTTATCGTATGCGCAATTATGATCGATGGCTTATCAGATTTAAATGGAGTACTGGAAAACAAAGAAACGAGGTCTTCCATATTATGCCCATCTACCTCTTCAACGCACCATCCAAAAGCAGTCCATTTGTCAGCAAATGGCTCTAAGTCTAGTACGTCTTTTGTTAGTCCAAACCCTTGCAGCTTATTGTAATCAACTACCGCAGTAAGATTTTCTAGCTTGTGGTGCCCAGACCATAGAGCCGCTTCCCATGTGGATCCCTCATCGCACTCGCCATCGCTCAGTACTGCAAATGTTTTATACGACTTATTATCCATCTTTCCTGCATATGCGACTCCAGCAGCCATAGAAAGACCATGACCTAATGAACCAGCAGAAACCTCCACGCCAGGGACGCAATTTCTCGTAGAATGTCCAGGAAGTTTCCCTCCAGTTTTTTCGTACCCTTCGAGTAATCCCTTTGCGAAAAAACCTTTTTCTGCAAGCACCGCGTAGAGTGCTTTCGCGTCATGCGCTTTGCTAAATATCAGCCTATCTCTATCTGCATCCAAAGGCTTTAATGGATCAATCTGCAATATCTTAAAATATAAAGCCACTAAAATCTCTACACAAGAAAGTGCACCTCCAGTATGTGCACTCTGTGCGTTATAACTCATGGTTAATATCTCTCTGCGAATATTCTTCGCATGAGTTTCTAAATCATTCAATTCTACTTCTTTGATCATATTAACTACTCAAAACTTTTTGGTACCAAGAAAGAATGTCGCCGATAGTATTTTCCAATCTATATTTCGACTCCCACCCAAGTTTTTTAATTTTCGCATCATCTAAGTGCTGATATGGTATTTCATTTTTAGCATTATTTCGTATCTCGTATTGAATCTTTTCTCCAAGTGTTTTTTCAATTACTCCTATAAGATCCAACACAGAAAGAGTATCTGACGAAGAAAAATTATACGCCTGTCCATGAATGCCATCTATGTGATCCAGCAGTGTTAGATACCCATCAATCACATCCTGCACATAGAGATAATCTCGCACATATGTGCCGTCACTTCGTATTTCAAACATTTTTTTATCAATAATTGCTTTACAAATTCCAGGAATTAGGCGATCAAAATGCAGATCTCCCTCTCCATATACATTACCAAATCTTGTCACTACCACCGGCATTTTATATGTTCGATAATACGCTTGCGATAAAAGATCTGCACTCGCTTTTGAAGCATCATATGGATGATCTCCGAGCAATGCTGTACTCTCAGTGTACGCAGTTTGAGTTTTTCCGTATGCTTTATCAGAAGATGCTACTATAACTCCACGCACTGAAGGATTCTGACGAACCGCTTCAAGTACTGAAGCAGTACCCATAACATTATCTTTTACCGTCTCAACCGGGTGATCATATGCAGTGGTCACAAGTGTCTGCGCAGCCAAATGAAACACGTGAGAGACCTCATATTTTTGGATCAGATCCGATAACTCCTTTTCTTGAGTAATATCCAACTCCATTGCTATGGTTTTTTTCCCCAGTTCGTTTTGAACAAAAACAGAACGAGGATCAATTTCTCTATAGGGAACGACGACAGATAAGCCTTTCTCTACAAGCCTTTTGACCAAATGTGATCCAATGAACCCTACACCCCCCGTAACCAAAACAGAGTCCTGCATTATTCTTCCCACACTTTCCACTCCGGATTATCTCTCCACATAGTATTTAATTCATCTACATCTGGGTAGGTGTCCATCGAATGCCAAAACCCTTCGTGTTTGTACATCGAAAGTTGATTTACTTCTGTTATTCGCTTAAGCCCGACATGCTCCATTTCTACAGGTTTTAGATAATTGAAAAACTCTCGTTTAAATACCATGAATCCCCCATTTACCCAATCTTCAAGAATCGGTTTTTCTACAAAGCTCGTTACGATATTTTTATCGTTGATCTTAGCAAGACCATATTTACTTCTTGGATGAACACCAGTAATAGTTCCTATGGTATTCTGGTTCACATGAAAATCATAAAGCTTTTGGATATCTACCGTACCTACTCCATCTCCATAGGTAACCATAAAATCTCGATCAGACTCAGAAATATGATCCCTCACTCGAAGTATTCGCTCACCCGGTAGTGTCTCGAGCCCAGTATCTACAAGCGTTACATTAAATTCCTGTTGGTTTTCGGGGATAGAAAAATGCTCCTTTATAATATCTCCTTTATACCCAAGGGCGATAATAAAATCGTTAAATCCAAAATGGGAATAAATTTTCATGATATGCCAAATAATTGGCTTACCACCAATGCGCACCATGGGCTTGGGACGAAATTCTGTCTCTTCCTTTAGCCGATATCCAACTCCTCCAGATAAAATAACTACTTTCATTCTTTTTCAATCCCATATGTGGCGCTTACGATAAAATTCGGACGCTGCCTCACTTCTTCAAAAATCCTTCCTAAGTATTCTGCTTGAATCCCTAAAATAACGAACACACTAAAAAATGCCAAACCCAAAATTACAGTAAATACGTCTAAAAAAACGACTGAGAATAAAGAAAAAACCAGACAAAGACCTGCAAATACCCATGAAATTCGTAACGGAAGCGAAGAGAAAGATATGATACCATTTATCGCAATATTTAGAACTGATAAGAAGTTAGCTTTTGATTCCCCTTTTTCTCGCGGAGGTCGTTCAAATGCAATCCCCTTATGTCTATAGCCAGTCCACAGCGCAAGTCCTCTAAAAAACTTATTATGTTCAGGGATTTTAGCCAAGACTTCATACACTTTACGATCAAGTAGTCGAAAGTCACTGACGTTCTCTGGAACTGCCCCATGAGTGAGCACATTAATAATTTTATAAAAAACCATCGTTCCGAATCGCCGTGACCACGCAACGCCTCTTCTCGACTTCACGATTCCGTACACGATCTCGAATCCCTTTTCCCAATTTGCGATAAATTCGGAAATAAGCTCAGGTGTATCTTGCAAATCAGCCATCATAACTATTGCAGCATCTCCCCGAGCGAAACTAAGTCCTGCCATAATTGCGCCATCGCATCCTTCGTTTTTCGCTAACTGAAGAATCTTGAGCCTTTTTTCCTTCTTTCGCTCCTCAAGAAGCTTTTCAAGCGTATGATCATAAGAACCATTCTCGACTACGATAATTTCAAATTCAAACCCTGACAACTCAGAGATCACCTGAGTAATTCTCTGAATCAATTCAGGCACAACATCTTCTTCATTATATGCTGGAATAACGATACTAATTAATTTTTTCATCTAGCCGTAGTATTGTATAGGATTTCGTAAGGTAAAATCAATGAAGCGTATCCGGAGATAATTGGTATATCACTAAATTATCGCTATATGTATTAACAATATTATAGTTTTCCTGTAAATATCTTAAAAATGGCCAGTCCGACAATCCCATATGATCATTAGGAAGAGATTTGTCATATATTACCACCCTTGGAGGGTTATCTGTAAAAACCTTAGTTGATTTTTCAAATGGCTGAAGTAAATATGGAAATGGCTCTACATATTTATTCTTTGGTAGTCTATCCGCAAATAGATAAATCATTTCACTACCATAATTAATTATCTTCTCATCACTTTTTGTGTTTGCACGAATCCATTCTCCTATCTCACGCTCTGATTCTCCGTAGCTCGTCAAGTATTGACCAGGCCTAAATCCAGTATCTTGTATAGAAGCCAGATATGGTGAGATATAACGCACATTTAATGCTATAAATCCTATAAGTATAAATATAAAAATAGCTTTATTTTTAGATTTTTCTATCCATATATAGCCAAACACTAATGACATTAACGGAAAAGCAGTAAACGCACGATATGACAAAAATGATGGAAGTAGCGAAGAAAATAAACAGAGAGTTTGAAATATAAGAAATATAACAATCTCCTTATCTTTTTTCATTTTTTTTAAAATATACACCAATGGGATAAGCGCTAACATATAAGAGATCAGTATCCATCCACCATCACCTTTTGTTACTGGCGCACTGGTATATTTAGTCACTAAAAAGTAAACCGTGTAATACAGAAAGTCGCTTAAACCGCTCTGAACATAAAAGTACCCGATAAGTAATAGGATAGGCACCAAAAGACCACTAGAAAAAGCCACTAACCAAATAGTTACTGTTTTAATTTTTTCTTTCGTAATAATCCCTTTATATAATAAAAATCCATAAACTACAGCAATCACCAAGACAGAATTTTGCTTTGTGATAAATGAAAGACCAGCTATGCAACCAAGTAGTAGAAGAAAGACTATTTTTTTCGTACGAATGAATAATGCAAAGACACCAAGCAATACGATACTAAACAAACCAATGAGAAGCTCACCAACTTCTGTATTTTGAAATAGTGGAAATAAAAAAATAATGAAAAATAAAAATGGAATCCTGCTATTTCTACCCAGTAAGTACCTACCAACTATAAACAGCGTTAAAATAATGAGTAGCATGAGTACTATATAAAAAGATTGATACGATAAGGGGAATACGCCAACCACTCTATACCACCATGAAAGAAGAAATAGATCGAATGGCATTCGAATCCACGTAAAATCTCTATAGGGTAGGTACCCATGGAGCATGTACCACGGCCTCATCACGCCCGCATCCCAAATATGAAATGGTAAAAAATATACATTTAATACTACCCAAATACCTGATGAAAAAAGAAGAATGAAATCTAATACGGATGATTTAAATGCTTTTAACATAAATTTCATAGACACCATATGTTTCTACTCTTTTATAATTTTTCGCGATGTAGCTCAGAAATCCCCAGTTCTTCAGAACTGGCCAATCACTTATGGTTTTCGTATCTACAACTACGACTCGGGGGCTTGAAGCGATTATTTCACTCGTTGACTTCTCAAAAGGAGTAACTAACCACGGAAATATATATACATATCTATTTGAGGGCAATCTTTTTGCAAGAGTTGTCATGTAGTGATGTCCTAAGTTCATAATCCTTTCATCCTTGCGAGTGTTTGTTTTTAACCATTCGACTACCGAAAGTTCATCCGATCCATAATCCAATATATAGTTTCCTCGAAAAATATCAGTAGGAACGTAGTCTACATAAAAATTCTTCGCCAAGGGCAAGTAGGCAATTAACCCAATTAGAATAAAGAATAAAAAAACTTTTATTCTTCTATACTCTAGTAATAATACCCATAACATCAAAGGATAAGCATACAAAGGCAACATTTTATATACCAAAAAACTTGGAAAAAACGATGGAAAAAGAAATAGTGAATTTAGAATAAGTACGGGAAGAAGAATTTTTTCATCTTTGTTTTTGGTTTTAAAAAATAAGTACACAGCGGGAACAATAGCTACATACAACCAGAAACTACTTACGATACCATCCTTTAACGCATACGCCGTACTTTGCTGTGGATAAACAGTAAGGTTGAAGACAATATTCCAATACAGAAAATCACCCAATGCATTATGGAGATAAAAATAAGTGATAAACGGGATAACTCCCAAAAAGATGCCTACAGAGAAAAAAAGCATGGCTTTCCCAAAAGACTGAATATTCTTTTTCTGGATTCCCACAGAGATTATATAAGCGAGAAGAAACGAAGGAATTATGCCTATGGTTACTTGTTTTCCCATGAGGGCACATCCCACGAGGAGTCCTGCAAAAAGCAAGCTTATATATGAATGGCTCTTCAAAAAACTTGTAAAAAAGATCGTAGCGTACAAAGTAAACAGCGCTGCAGTCATCTCTTCTAAGTTGAAGTTTTGAAAGATAGAGAAAAACGTGATAAGAAAAAGTATGAGAGAATTTCTTGCTGCTTTCATGGAAATCTGTTTTCCTAATAAGTAGAATCCAAATGCGAAAAAAAGAGTCATCACAAACGACACAAATTGAAGCATTTCTCCTGTATTTCCCAACAATTTTGAACTATAATATAAAATGAATAGAGGGAGAGGCGTGTGGTGGTATATTATGTCTCTAAATACCAGCAAGCCGTTATCAGCAAACCAATTCTGGGTAAGAGGAAAAGGCCATATGTAATATGATAATTGATATGTGCCTAGATAGGACCAGATTATAGTACCGATGAACAAGAATATGTCTTGTTTTTTCATATGAATCATAACCATCCTAACACATCAAATAAGAGAATTCTAGTTACAGGCGGTGAAGGAACTGTTGCAGGATACATACATGAAGTTTTTAAAGATTATGAGGTTCTTCTAGAAGGAAAGAAATCTTTGGACATAACAAAAAAACATGATGTAGATGCTTATTTGAATGATACGCGACCAGACTATATCATTCACCTAGCAGCATTAACTGACGTAGATCTTTGTGAAACAAATCCAGAACTAGCTTTAGAAGTAAACTTCCAAGGAACGAAAAATATCACCGAAGGTGCGCAAAAACTAAAAATACCACTCGTATACATCTCTACATCTGCAGTTTTTGACGGAGAAAACCCACCATCTAACGGATATAAAGAAAGCGACACTCCTCGCCCTATAAATTACTATGCTAAAACAAAATTACTGGGTGAAAAAATCATACAAGATTCTCTAGATGACTATATCATCGTCCGAGCTGCATGGATGATCGGAGGAGGAAAAAAAGAAAAAAAATTTATCTCTTATATTTTAGAGAAAATGCAAAATGGAGAAGAAATAAAAGCAGTTAATGATAAGTTTGGTACATTAACCTATGCTAAAGATCTCGTGGTCTTCATAAGAAGACTAATAGAAGCAAAGGATAATGGCTTATATCATTACAGCTCATATGGGTTTTGCTCACGCTTTGATATAGCTATTGAAATGAAAAAATTACTTAACTCCTCCTCTTCTGTTCATGGCGTCTCCTCTCAGGAATTTGCTAAAAAATTCCCCGCTCCTCGTCCTACCCATGAAGTATTAGGTAGTGAAAAAATACCGTTTATAAAAGACTGGAAAACCGTATTGACTGACTATATTAAAACAGAACTTTTATGAAAAAACCCTCCATATCTTTTTTTTGTCCTGCCTATTTTGATGAAAAAAACCTTCCCATACTTATTCCCATTGTGGTTGAGGTATTAAGAAAAAATGCCTCAGAATTTGAAATCATTATAGTAGAAGATGGAAGCCCTGATAATACAAAGGAGGTCGCAGATATGCTTGCTGAAAAATATAAGCCATATATAAAAGTTGTCCACCATACGAAAAACACTGGATACGGAGGCGCATTAAAAAAAGGATTTAATATAGCTAAAAAATATGAATATGTTTTCTTTACTGATGGGGACAATCAATACGATGTACGAGAATTCTCTAGACTCTTACCATATATAGGAGCATATGATGCAGTCCTGGGCTACAGAACAAAGCGTGCATTAACTATGATGAGAAATATACAGACGCGTGTTTTCAATTGGATAATTCGCTCGTTATTTAGCCTTCGAGTAAAAGATATTAACTGCTCCATGAAAGTTATTAGCAGAAAAGCACTAAACTCTATATCACTTGATTCTGATGGGTCTTTTATCGAAGCAGAATTGCTCATTAAGTTACAAGACAAGGGTTATAAAATAAAAGAAGTAGAGGTAACACATTACCCTAGAGTCTTTGGTAAAGCATCAGGCGGAGATAGAAAATTAATTTTTAAAACTATATCCGAAATGATGCAATTTTATAAACATAGAAATTCAAGAAATATATGAAAATTCTTTCAAAACTTTTACTAATAGCCATAGCCATTCATGGTTTATTTCTGGCGAATTTTCTACTTTTTCATAATTTTTTTCAACAAGACGAATGGCATGGCTTCGGCATCATGCTCTCACTTAAGAATGAGTATGTAACTCTCTATCGATCCCCCATGGAGCTACTGCTTGGAGACCGCTTTGGAGCTCGGGGAATAACATATACTATGTTTAACTTCTTTAAACTCAATCCAATTCCCTACGGATTACTCGCATTTGGATATCATGCGATAAATACCTTCCTAGTTTACAAGCTGAGTCAAAAACTCACTAAGCAAACAGCACTATCTCTCCTTGCGGCACTATTTTTCCTTATTAACGAAGTTGGAAATGAAGCATATACATGGTTTGGAACGATGAATGGATCGGCAATTTCTGTTTCATTTTTATTAGCATCTCTTATTTTCTATCTTCAATACGCCCAAGGAGATAAAAAATACAGGCATCTTGTTTTCTCGCTTATGACTCTTTGGATATCATTTCTTTTTAAGGAAATTGCATCTTTCGTGTTCTTACTATATCCGATTATCTTCTATATCTATAATCCAAACGTTTTAAAAAATATTAAATTCTTTCTTAAGATCCATATACCATTTGCTGTCTTTGCCATAGTCATAATCAGCTACCTAATAAAATCCGTGCTATTTATTCCAGGAGATCGCGCGAATTATGTAGCCACAGACCACTCTTTCATCCAAACCTTGATAATTCGTATAATTCAATATCCCTTTGAGGGATTTACCCAAACGATATTACCAAATGAAATTACTTTCAAGATTTCTGGACTTCTAACACAAGTCCTTTCACCTTCACTAATACCTCAAACGACTGATTTCGATATAGCGGCTCAAACAACAAACGCAGAAATTGCTATAGCTATTTTTTCTCTTATCTTTTTCGCCATTATATTTTTCGCGATCCTTAAACTTCGAAAAAACAATGACCTACCGATGATGCAAACTCTCATTATTAGCACCTTGATGGGAATTCTTAGCTTTTTACCATATATCATAATTAACCGATCTTTTTCGTATTTTGACTCACGATATTACTATACATCTACAGTTGCCCTTTCCATAGTGCTCGCCGTGTTGCTCTATAGCACTATTGGAATCAAAACCTACGCCAGGAAAATTCTTCTTGGCGTACTAATTTTTGGATACATATTCATGCATGAATCAGTTCTTTTTTCTGATATACAATTACTCTCTGAACGAGCAAGCGAACGACAATTTTTTCTCACTGAAGTGAAACAGACCATTCCGACACTTAAAAACAAAACGGTTTTTTATCTAACAGGAGATAGCGGCGGATACTATGGATTGGAAGAATTAAAGGCTCCATTCCAGTCAGGACCAGGTCATGTCCTCATGGTGCATTATACCTTGGAACATCAACTAAGTCCTGATTTTTTTCGAGAGGACCCATGGACGAAAGCATTGGATGTAGGCTTTCTATATGATATATTAGGTCAGGGATATCGAGAAGTAGGAAATCAAGGATTCGGGTATTACTATAACAAAGTAGATTTACAAAAAGACCTCGACCGAAAATTGTTCTCTGAAAATGATATTATAGCCCTCTATTACAACTCAGAAGATAAAAAACTAAAAAAAATTCAATACGAAAAATGATTGATTTTATAAATAGATATAAAGACATATTTTACTTCAAGTCATTAGAGATGCAGCTTAAGGATTGCTCATCTGTTCTTGATGTGGGGTGCGGTTCTGATTCGCCACTTTCAAAAGTAAAAAAGAGCTTTAAAAGCCATGGCGTAGATGGACACAAGCCAAGCATAGAAAGGAGTCGAAAGAATCATATTCATGACTCATATACTTTTGGCAACTTAACTAAGCTAGATACGCTATTTAAACCAAAAAGTTTTGACGCAGTAATAGCGCTGGATGTCATAGAACACTTTGAAAAAAAGGATTCTCTTCTTTTTATTAAAAAACTGGAAAAGATTGCGAGCAAAAAAGTAATCTTACTGACACCCAATGGCTTCTATGCCCAGGATGGCTATGACAGCAACCCATACCAAATACACAAATCTGGATGGAGCAACGATGATCTAACTGATCTTGGCTATACAGTCTATGGACTACGAGGCCTAAAATGGATACGGGGAGATTACGCAACTATTCGATATCAGCCATGGATAATATGGGGTCTCATTTCTTTTATATCAGAACCTCTTTTATATTTTTTCCCTAACCTCTCATACGATTTGTTCGCAATAAAAGAAATGTAACTATTTTTCCCCTCGAATATAGATAAAGCTGGAAAACTTATTTAAAAATGGTATGTTATTCATAAAATTATTTAGATAAGAAACAACCGGAATATAATTCATAAACCTATTTGGAAGAAATCCAAAATATGAAACGGTAATATTTTTTAGTTTAAGCTGTTTATAAATTCTTCTTAAGTTCACTTCATTACTTTTCAAAAATGTTTTCTCCAATTCCCAAGAAACCTGATCGGAAAATAAATAAAATGGATAATATAGAGGATTAAGCGGATTTGGTTCTATAACCAAGACTACGCCACCAGGCTTTACGGATTTTATCAAATTAGAAAAAATAGCAATTCGATCCTCTTCTTCTCCTGCTAATAAATGAAACGTACTAATACAGTAGGCTGCTTCAAACTTATTCTTGAAAATAGGCTTTGAAAAATCATTCTCTACCAGAGTTAGTCTATCATCGAGCTTATTTTTTTCAGCGCTTTCCTTTAATACATCTAATGACTCTTTTGAGATATCTACGCCAGTCACAGTATAGCCACGAGCCAAGAGCTGCAATACAAACCTACCATATCCACACCCAAGCTCTATAACTGAAGAGCCAGTAGGAACATGAAGAAAACTAAAGAATTTCTCAAACTCTAATCTTCCAGCAAGCGATCCATGTAAAACGTCTACACCTCTTTTTTTTCCAAAATACTCACTGAAAAACTTTTCTGTTTTTTTTCGATAATTCTTAGTCATATAAGTACTTGAATGTTTCTCTAAATGCTTTTTCAAATATGTTTTTCCATATATATTTTTCAGATAATACAATTGCGTTATTTCTATAGCTTTCGTATAGCTTTTTATCCTGAAGCAAGAGAAGAATATTATTTGTCATTAGATTTTTATCAAAAGATATCGCAAACCCGGCTTTTCTTAAATCAATCTCATCTGCGATCTCAGGAAGCTTTGTTATAACTACAGGCATTCCAGCAGCTAAGTATACTTTTGGTTTACCCACATCAGAATAATACTCTATAGAGTTTTTTTCTGGCTCAAAAGGTGCTACGCCGATTGCCCCCTTCCTAATAATCTCATCAACCTTCTCATGGCTTTCTATAAACCCCGTAAGCTCCACATGGGGAATATTTTCATTCTTAATCCTTGCCATTAAATGCTGCTGAAGTGGCCCGCCACCTACTATCATAAGTTTCGCTTCTTTTTTACTCTCAACTATCTCCTTAAAGACATCGAGTAGTAGATCTAGTCCCATTCCTGAACGTAGGTGACCCAGAAACACAATAAGATTTCTATCAATTCTAGAAAGAGGCAAGCGTTTCTCCGGATCGAAATTGCTCCCATCCGGTGTCACGATGGTCCGAGCAATCTTATGTTCTATCAAACCACGCTTGACGCGACCCTCATTCATCCTCCCGCTACTATTCCATATCATATCTGCTTGATAACAACATATCTGATCTATCAGGTGATAAGTAGAGTTAAGCAAAGAATTTTTAAATCTATTTGGCGTATAGTCAACTGTGTGATAGACAACTTTTTTTACTTTTCCAAAATATCTTAATATGATAAGAGCAAGCGTATTAAGATTATCAACTCCTATCGCAATATCAAATACTTGTGGAGATTTTGCCATATAAAAAATAGTTGTACATAGATCCCAGATATAGTTAAGCAAAGTATTTGAAAAAGTAGGAGAAGTTTCTTTTGTAACCTGCATACCATTCCTAAACGATGCATAAACAGAGACTGTACCTTTCTCAGGATGAAGGGGATGATCCACAAATAAAAATGTTGCTTTTTTAACTTTTAAAAAATCTCGCAACATTTGGCTAAAGCCAGTAGTTCGTGAGTGAGTTACAACTGCGATAGAAAGAGAAGAAAGATTAAGATCCAGAGTTGTTTTTTGCATATGATTTATACCAATCAATGGTATTTTTAATCCCGTCCCGAAGAGTAAACGATGGAGAAAATCCTAATAAATTCTTGGCCTTACTGATATCGAGAACCCGTATTTTTTGTCCCTGTGGTTTTGAAGAATCGAAAAATACTTCTCCTTTGAAGCCAGTCAACTCTACTATCGTTTCGACCAGTTCTTTAATTGATACTGGCACACCAGAACCGATATTAACAGGGTCTGAAGTCTCCAGTTTTTCAGCTGCCAGAAGTACTGCCTCAGCAAAATCCTTTACATAGAAAAAGTCTCGCACTTGAGATCCGTCTCCCCACACCTCAAGCTTATCGAATTCGTAACATTTACGAATGAGTGAGGGAACTACATGACCACTCTCTAGGCTTATGTCTTGTCTTGGACCGTAACTGTTGGCTGAAAGCAAGACTACCGCATTTAATCCTTTTTCTTCTCTGTATGCCTGAGTCATCACCGCTGCCATACGCTTAGCAAATCCATATCCATACCCACCCTTTGCCGGAGGACCTCTAAATAAGTCCTCTTCTTTTAGCGGTGATTCTGCAATTTGAGGATAGGCAACCGCACTAGAAACGCAAATAAATTTTTCTACTTTTTTCTCAGCAGCTGCCTCAAACATATTTGTATCCAGAAGCAAACAGTTTCTCATTTGAGTAGCAGGATGCGTAGAACTGTATCCGATACCACCCACATGTGCTGCCAAGTGCAAAACTATATCTGCAGATTCTACTGCCCTTTGAGCATCTTCATACTTTCGTAAGTCATAAGAATCTGAAGTAGGAATTAAAATGTTTTCAGGAGAAACACCACGTTTAGTCTTGAGGTTATCCACTACATGGCTACCGACAAATCCGCGACCACCAGTTACTACTATTTTTTTATTTTGCCAAAATTTTGTATCCACATTACCAATCAATTCTACCAACCCACTTTTCTTTATTTTCCGCAAACCATTTTACAGTTTTTCGAAGCCCATCCTCCCAAGAATACTCCGGCTTCCAACCAGTAAATTTATTTAATTTCGCATAATCGACACGGAGCTCCTCCACTTCGCTCTTCCCCTGTCTTCCTCTTTTACCACCCTCTGCTGTCTTCAGCGTCTTCTTTCCCCAAAACCCCTCTTCCTGACCTATTTTTACAATCATGTTGTACCAATCACCTATCGAAACAGTTTCTCCATAGCCATACACGTATACTTCTCCAGGATTACCAAATAATGCTACGTGAATATGCCCCATTACCCCATCCTCGACGAAACAAAAATCACGCTTGGGAGTTACGGAACCTAATTCTATAATATCTTTTTCCAAAGCCTGAGTTATAATTGTTCCGGTAATAAAACGAGGATTCTGGCGAGGACCATAGTTGTTAAACATACGAGTCACTACTGTCGGCACTCCATATCCTGCATAAAAATTACGAGTAAGAAAATCTGCAGCCACCTTAGACGTAGCATAGATACTTTGTGGATTAAGAGGCGAACGTTCGTCCAGAATAAGTCCCCCATTTTTATCAAAACGGTACTGATCACGAACCTCTGGATGCACATTTCCGTACTCTTCAGATGTCCCTGCTGTATCAAATTTATATAAATCCATATCGAGGTCAACAACTGTTTGCAGTAAGTTCAATGTACCAAGAGAGTTGGTGTTAAATGTCTCATATGATCTTTTCCATGATTCTCCTACATGGGCTTGCGCACCGAGGTGGAAAATAATTGGTTTTTCTCCGCCTTCATTCTTAACAATCTTTAAAATCTGACGCAATGCTTGCTTATCGGTAAGATCTCCATGATGAACAGTGATCTTTCCCCGCATATGATCAACATTATGAAGCATGCCAGAGGATGTAGCGCGAATAAGGATGTGTGTGTTTGCTCCAAATTCTACCAATTTTTCGGTTAAATGAGAACCGACAAATCCATCTCCCCCAGCAACCAAAACTGTTCTATTGTGGAGTAATTTTTTTATATCTTCAGCGGTTTTCATAAAATATTTTTATAGCGTTACAGATATCTATTATATCAGAGTCTTTAAGAAAAGTGGAAGATGGTAACCACAGCCCATGCTCTGATGCCCACAATGAATTCGGGAAAACTTCGGTTCCCTTATATGGCTTGGTCGTATGAATTGCAGGGTAAAATACTCGAGTCCCTATTTGTTTTTCTTTTAAGATTTTCTGGAGTTCTAATGGATCAGAAACGATGATATCGATAAACCATGGAGAGGTCTCCTCTAGATTAGTTTCTACAAATTTTACTTGCTCAACAAACTTCAATTGGTCTTTAAATAATTGAAACATTTCTTTTTTTCTCTTCAAACGCCACTCTAGTTTTTTCATTTGCTCTATACCAACCGCAGCCAAAATATCAGTAAATTTAAAATTATATCCTATGGCATCGTGATCCTGTGTGTTTCTATCAATTCTTCCAAAATCCTTTAATTCAGTAATTCTCTTAAAAAGATTTTCATCATCAGTTACCAACGCTCCACCCTGACCTGTCGTTATAACTTTTGGTGTGCTGAATGAAAAACTACCGATATTCCCAAGTGTTCCCAGGTGCTTTCCTTTGTAATAGCATCCAAGTGCCTGCGCTGCATCTTCAACGATAAAAAGATTATGATCTTTCGCAATTTGGAGTAAACGATCCATATCAGGACTTCTACCATTCATCGCAACTGGCATAATCGCTTTCGTATTTTGCGTAATTTTCAGCTCTACCTCATCCAAATCCAAACACAAATCCTCTTTTCTAATATCTACAAATATTGGCGTTGCTCCAGTTAATCCTATAGCATTTGCACTTGCCACCATAGTAAAATCAGGAACGATTACCTCATCTCCCTCACCAATTCCTAACGCTTTTAATGCGACAAAGAGGGTAACTGTGCCGTTGGACAAAACACTTGTATACTTACTATCAACGAACTGCGCAATCATCTGCTCAAATTCTTTTGTCTTCTGGGCTTCGGTAATCCATCCTGATTTGATCACTGCCGAAACAGCTTGCTCTTCTTTTTCATCCAACCATGGCTCAATCTGTGCGATAAATTTCATATATTTTTTAAAACTGAGGTATTAATCCAGCTACTATAACGCTCGTCATTTGGATTAGAAAACATATTTTTCTGTAATGCATCGAAGATTTCAGAAATCCCTTCTTTCACTGTTTTTTGAGGTACAAATCCGATCGTGTTTTTAATTTTTTCGAAAGAAACTTTATAGTCTCGGTTATCTGGCGTTCCACCTTTTTTTTCAACTTTCATATCAGGAAAAATCTCTCTCACCAAGTCAACTAATTGTTTTTTTTGTAAATTTTCAGTCCCTACATTGAATACTTCCCCTGTCACTTTTTTTCTATCTGCTTCCATAATCGCATATAGTGCATTTGCCGCATCTATCGTATGTGTATATGGACGCCATGCGTCTTCCTTGTAAAGCAAAATCTGCTGACCCACAAATGCATCACGTACCATTTCATTAATCAGTAAATTAAAGCGCATTCTACCAGAAAGACCGAATATGGTTGCTAATCGAAGGATGGTGACACCAAAATCCTCTGAACTTAAAGACAACAGGGTATTTTCTGTATCTATTTTAGTTTCTGCATACAAAGATAAGGGTTTTAATAGGTCGGTTTCAACAGCAAGTGTTGTAGCGTCTGAAATACCATAGTTACTACATGTAGATGAGAATATGAATCTCCCGACTCCTGCAGCTCTCGCAACGTCCGCTAATTGAACTGACGCTTCGAAGTTAATTTCTTTAGTAAGATTTTCATCCACTTTACACGCAGGCTCTCCCACCAATGCTGCCAAATGAAAAACAACCGATACTCCCTCTATGACTTCTTCGACTAGCTCCCTACTTCGAACATCCCCAACGACTAGAGAAAAATGCGGATGAGAAACAAACGGCAGCAGACTTTCACCGCCAAACATGAGTGCATCCAGTCCGACCACCTCATGTCCTTTCTCTAGTAGTTTTCCCGTTAAAACACTTCCTAAATATCCGGCTGCACCGGTAACAAGAATCTTCATAATTATTTTTTAAAAGACGCCAATTGACCAATCATGAAACCCGAAAACCCAACAACCTGCTCCATTCCCAACATGACTATCATACCACAGGTTAATTGTGGGTTTTTTAATAATTTTTTCCAATTCCGGTAAAAAGCAGGACGAAGAAAATAAATAACTTGTCGACCTGTTGTACGAATTGAATGTTTCTTCAAATACGAAGATAGGCATTTCCCGTAATAGTATTTCTTCCATAATAAATCATATAAACTCAGTTTTCCTTCGTCATGAATTATAAAACTTTTAATTCTTTCAATCTGATATCTTTTTTTAATTCGCTGAGGTAAATCCCAATCTTCAGGCCCCGTAAGCTTCTCATCGTACCCACCCATTTCCCAGTATGCATTCTTTTCGAAAAACCGTGCTGCCTCAATATCTGCATCGCCTACATAACAGCTTCTTTCTAACGCTTTACACATGGCCCAAAACCCTTTTCCTATACTTTTTTCGCCTATTACAACTGCTTTAATATTTGAATTTTTGGTAATTACCTCTATGCAGTCCTTAACTACATCTTTTTCCAATATCATATCTGAGTCAGGTACGAAATAATAATCTCCAGTTGCTTTTTTCGCTGCAAAGTTTCTCTGTGCACTCCGCTCCGGACCATATGAATAAATATTTTTCGTGAACATCCTAGCTATCTCTACTGTCTTATCAGTAGATGAGTTATCTACAACTATGATCTCAACGTTTTGGTACGATTGATCCTTAATACTCTTTAGATGCTCCAGAAGTGTTCGAGATGAATTCTTCGTATGGACTAATACAGAAACTAAAGGATTTTTTTTCATAAGATTGATATTAATTGTATCAGACAGTACCATGGTTTACCATAAAAATCTAAATTACTTATAATTCAGGCAACCAGAGAAAGTTTTTGGGTATATCTTTATTATAAAATGGGTATTTATTCATATTTAATGGAATAGAATCAGAGGAGTAAATCTCCACATACTCAATGAAATATTTTTCTTGAGGAAAACAATTATCCAGCTGAAAACTCACCGTAGCATACTTTGCTTTTTCAGGAGCACTACCCTCAGCTGTTAAGTTATCCCATTCCGCTTCTGGATCAAGTAGACCAGAAACTATAGTCTTCATTTTTTTCTTATCAGACTCATAGAAATCTAATCTAAAAAATCCATCACGATATGATTTATAAATTGGATTAGCTGTTCTTCTTACAGACCCGATAAGAGAATACCATTTTTTACCCTCAACAGAAAAATATGATGAAACTATCTGTGTTTCATTCTTACAACCAGCGGTATCTATAGAAAAATTTCCAGATTCAACATCATGATTAAGTTTTTCTGGAAATTTTATTCCAGGCCAAATTTTTATATAATCTCCTTCTGTAGATTGAAAATCAAACCTAGAAACCAAATTTTTATCCCTATGCTCTACGACTTCTGGCAATTTTGCTATAAAAATCGCCCGATCGGGTGATTGCCAAAAAGGCTTAACAAATTCTTTTATTCTATATGATCCAATTTCGTTTAAAACGAGACTTGTATGACTATTTTCTATGATATCCCAAAATAAATCGTCGTTAAAAAATGCTTCCTGAACTAACCCGCTGTCAATCCATCTCTGACTGTTAACTAAGGATGTATAGAGCGAACTGACTACTACCCACCCAGCACCAGCCTCTTGTAATTCTCCAATTGATAAAAGTCGGGTAGATCCAACTGGACTTATATCTATTTCTTGTATATTTTGAGTCAAAGGAAGGTTTACGGCAGAAACAGCTACCCTGCTACCTGCTGGCAAATTATGAGTTAGCCATTCAGAAGCCAATGTCTGGTTCAGGGGTCTGGAGAAATATAACGATGTTAAAAAACTATTTTTTAACGATGGCCACACGAGACATAATAAAACCACTATTAAAACGGCTCTTCTTAAAATCCTAAATTTAATAAATCGAGTAAGATCAAAAACGAAAAACGCTGGAAATAGAAGAAGAAATGGGATAACTGGAGTATAGTAACGCGCAGACGACGGAGCTGCAATCATCAAAAACATAATGAGCACAGGAAAAATAATTGATCCTAAAATCAAAGTGCTCTTAAAATTTCTAATAAGTGAGTACGCAAAACCTAAAATAATTGCGATGGTTAATAGATCGCCAATTGCATACCTTACAAGATAGTATGATCCAACTAACGACCGGTGGTAATCGTAGTTCATCAACGTAGAAAAAGGAGCCGTGACACCAAACCTCTGAGAATCATATAAGTATTCCTTATGAAACTCGCTAAAGTCAAAGACTATAAAAGGATTTAAGACAATAAAAGTTATTACGGCAATGATAAGAGAAGATAATAATTTTTTCCCAAAAAACAAAAGTATTTTTTTATAAACTCCCCCTCGCCCACCAAGAACTGACAAGAGATGACAAAGCAAAAATAATGGCAAGACATATATAAAGTACTTTACAGAGAATGCTAATCCTAATCCCAATCCAGTCAGAATATACGAACGTAGTGAATTACTCTTGATAAGATTTATACTTAATAACACTGATAAGGAAGCGAAAAATGAAGCGGGAGCATCAGCGAGCACCAGAACGCTGCTTAGGACATGACGATAATTAACTGCTGTAAGCAAAGCAGCTATCAATCCTACCTTTTCGTTGTACAGTTTTTTCCCGATTAAATATATTGGTATAACTGTCAACGAACCAAGAAGAGCTGTGATGTATCTTGTCCAGTATAAGTATTGATGTGGTGCCTTTAAAGAATATACAAATGCTTCGTAAAATCCTACGAATCCCCTATCCACAACTACATCCAAATGAGAGAAAAGAAATACGAAAAAAACAAAAGGAAGAAGGAGTATAACAATAATTACTGAATATAAAATATGAAGTAGCCCACCATATGAATACAGTATTGGCGCATATTTACCTTGAGTTATAAACTGATGAACAGAACCATATATAGTAGGCTCGTCAGGATGATTAGCAGGAAAACCTGGGTAGATTCCTAAAAATCTGATAAAACAAGCAAATAAAAAAATTAAGAATATCAGACCTCGAGAATGGGAGTATCTTCGCTTAATAAAACGCAAACTCACCAAAATAAAGCTACTTAA
>CALRDJ010000002.1 GCA_943354875.1 Candidatus Levybacteria bacterium GW2011_GWA1_37_16
GATGGTATAAATGATGCGCCAGCATTGGCTAGGGCAGATGTGGGTATAGCGATGGGGACTGGAACAGATGTGGCTATAGAAGCTGCAGATATTACATTAATAAATAAAGATCTGAGAACAGTAGCGTCTGCTATAGATCTTTCCAAAAAGACTATGAGAACAATAAAGTTAAATCTTTTCTGGGCATTTGGATATAATATAATCCTAATACCAGTTGCAATGGGAGTGCTGTATCCATTTGGTGGACCACTCCTCAGTCCTATTTTTGCGTCTGCTGCCATGGCCAGCAGCTCTATTTCGGTTGTCGCAAACTCGTTGTTACTGAAGCGAGTAAGAATTTAAAAGTATTTTTCATGATATAATTTTTCTATGCTAGAAAATAAAGATCACAGTCATCCTCATGAAGAAGAACATGGCCATACGCATGGCATGGTGGATCCGTCTCTTGCTACATCCGAAAGAGGGTTGTGGGCGGTAAAATGGTCATCAATTGTTTTGTTTGTTGGTGCGTTATTTCAGCTCTTTGTTGTTTTATTATCTGGTAGCGTTTCTCTTCTTTCAGATGCCATCCATAACTTTGGTGATGCAGGAACGGCAGTACCACTGGCAATAGCCTTTGTATTGGGTAGACGAAAAGCAAATGATAAATTCACCTACGGATATGGGAAAGTAGAAGATATTGCAGGAGTTGTAATTATTTTGTTTATGTTTGCGAGTGCTATGTATGCCCTGTACGTCTCGATTGAACGTATATTTCATCCACAAACTATTTCCCATCTGTGGGTGGTTGCAGTTGCATCAATTGTTGGCTTTGCTATAAATGAAGGAGCAGCAGTTTTCCGTATTCGAGTTGGCAAACAAATTAAAAGTCAGGCACTCATTGCTGATGGCTACCATGCGCGCACAGATGGGTGGTCCAGTCTTGCCGTTTTGCTTGGTGCCATAGGAGTGTATTTTGGATTTCAACTTGCTGATCCAATTGTTGGTATCATTATTACCCTGGTCATTCTCAAGACAACCTGGAGCTCTGCAAAGGAAGTATTTGCACGGGCAATAGATGGGGTAGAGCCAGAAGTGACAAAAGAAATCCGTCATGTGGTAAGCCATACGAAAGAAGTGAGAAGTGTATCCAACCTGAGAGCACGATGGATTGGACACACACTCCATACAGAGATGACTATAGTTGTTGATAAAACACTTTCTTTGCAGGGAGCACATAAGATCGTGGGAGAAGTAGAAGATAATCTCAAGACACACATTCCTCATCTTTCTTATTTTACTATTGACGTCGAACCATCAGATCATTCGGAAGAGCAACACCATGGTGAACATGTGCATTAATATAGAGCATGCAGCTCTTGAAACAGAGTTAGCAGAATGTGACTTAAGAGAATAAAATTCTAGTGCCATACTATTAATATGAGACACGATCATTCAAAAACAAAATTAATTATATATGCTCTTGTGGGGTGTTCTGCATTAATTATATTTCTTCTTATAAAGATATACCTATTAAAAAATCCTGACTCATCTGTATTATTAGATTCAAAAAATGCTAATTTATGGATAATTTTTATTACTGGCTTAACAATAGGTGGGCTTACCTGTCTGGCGGTTCAGGGGGGGTTGCTGGCATCTGTTATTGCAGTTGGAGAAAGTGATGAAACCAAAAAGCATAAATTCCATGGGGCAATCGCAACGAGTGCATTTTTAATTTCAAAATTGGCAATGTATACCGTACTTGGATTTATTTTGGGTGCGTTCGGAGGAGTATTAAACATAAGCCCTGCAGTGCAGGTATATATGCAAATTATAGCTGGAGTTTATATGCTCATTGTTGCACTAAACTTACTAGAGGTTCATCCTATATTTCGCTATGCAATAGTTCAACCACCTCGTTTTTTAACTCGAATGATCAGAAATCGGTCAAAGAGTACAGATCTCTTTGCTCCAGCTCTCCTGGGTGCTTTAACTATTTTTATTCCCTGTGGAACTACGCTAGCTATGGAGGCTTTAGCAATCAGTAGTGGCAGTGCAATTATGGGCGCAACTACTATGTTTGCTTTTATTTTGGGTACTATCCCCGTATTTTTTGGGGTTGGGTGGCTCACTTCTATACTGGGAGATACATATAAGAAGAATTTTTTGAAACTTGCCGCTTTAGCATTACTGTATTTAGGGGTCACTTCTATTATTGGTGGGTTTCAAGTGAGTGGTTTTTCCCTGAGCGGTCTTAAAAGCTCTCCTCCCGTTCAAGTAAGTCAGTATAATGGTCCCGCTCAGGAAGTTACCATAAATATTACTGCATCAGGATATAGCCCAAGCACTATTACTGCAAAACAGGGTATACCCATAAAACTTACATTGAATTCAAATAATGCGTTTAATTGCGCATCAGCATTTCGTATTCCAAGTCTTGGAGTAGCAGTGAATTTACAACCAACCCAGACAGAAGTAATTGAGTTACCAGATCAGAGCGTAGGGCAAATAGCCTTTTCCTGTTCTATGGGAATGTATAGAGGATTTATAACTATAATATGACAAAAACGAAACTCAAAATAATTGGCATGCATTGTACGAGTTGCGCTATGAATATAGATGGTGAACTAGAAGATACGGATGGAATAGATGTTTCTTGTACGAGCTATGCCAAGAGCGAAACACAAGTTGAATTTAACGAAGAGATAATAAAAATCAACGATGTAATTAAAATAATTGAAAAAACTGGCTATACAGCTCAGATACTATAGTTTTTAAATGTTTACCTCAGAAACAAGTAGGTTCTCCTGAACTCCTAAAATATGCAGATGCAATGCAGGAAACAAAAGAGTAGAACCATGCTCTCGAAGTAAGTTTCTTATTTCCTGCGTAGATGGCAATGTCTGACTCTCGATAATTTTTGGCGCATGATTCTTAAAACCAAAAAGGGGATAAATAGGATCATCTGGAATATTTTCTGGATATTCAGAGAGCTTTTGCAGTTCCTCATTGGCTATCACTTTCTCCTGTTCTGTCCTATTTTCCTGCAATGTATGAAATGCATCCCATGCGTTAAACCGCTTATCAGTCAAATGCATCGTTCCTGAACAAAACAAGCTATCGCACGCACACAAATGTGTACAAGGATTACATTCCAGATCCTGCGGACTAACTAAATAAGAAACACTTAATTCTTCTCCCGGAAATATATGACGGAGTGAAAAATATAGCGTATGTCCTTTGTAGGTATACATCCATGCGTTCGGAAGACAAGAATGATTAATGAGATGAATACCGTTTTTTTGAGGATCCGGATAGATAAATACTGTTTCTGAGTAATACATCGAGTAGAAGTCGTTTATATCTACTGTGTCTTCCTCTTCCATCGGCATAATCTTACCTAAATAATCTCCGATAACAACTCCGGGCAAAATATCTTTTTTCGCGAACACTCCTTTTCCTTTTTTCTCCGTAGTTCGTACTTCCCAAACATCCTCTGGCAATAAAAGCATATCTTGATATTTTATCACGAAATATTACCAATAGAATACCCAATAAGAACTTATTATAAAACGAAAAAGCTTGACAAGAAAATGCTCATATCATATTATCTAAAAATGTCAAAATCAGAAGGATTAAGAGTTGCGAGAGGAAAAGGCACTTCTCGGACAGCTCCTATTATTAACGCTCAGGAAATTAGAATGGACAACGTGCCAACAAATCCAGAAGCCGTAATACAAGAAATGATAAGAAATCAAAATCTAGCTACAGCACTCAGAAAAGACGGCAGATTAAAAAGATAATTTTAGTGTTTCTTTCCCCACTTTTTCATCGTTTCTAATATTTCTCCCAAAGACTTTCCTTTTTTCGTCAGAGAATATTCGACATGGAGTGGAATCTCTTTAAACACTTTTCTAGATATGATTCCTTCTTTTTCTAGCTCAAACAAGCGCTGTGCGAGCGTTTTAGAGCTGATACCAACCATGGCGCGCTGAAGTTGTCCAAATCTATTTTTTCCATCAAAAATATTATGGAGAATAAGTGCTGTCCACTTTCCACCCAAGATATGAAGTGCGTGCGCCACTGGACAGTCACTGTCATATTCACTTTTTATTAGCTTCATACTTTCTTAATAGAAAGTACTTTACAAAGTAAAGTATTAAGGGTATTATACGTAGGTAATGTATAAAATACAAGTAATAATTGGAGCTACCAGGCAAGGAAGATTTGGCGATAAGCCTGCTAAAATCATATTCGAAGACTTAAAAAAAATCGCAGATGTAGAAGCAGAGCTGCTCGATTTACGTGATTATCCGCTCCCATTTTTCGACGAACCTGTTTCTCCAAACTTCATAACAGAACCATACAGTAACCCTCAGGTAGCAAAATGGACGAAAAAAATCGCAGAAGCGGATGCCTATATCATAGTGACTCCTGAGTACAACCATGGCTATCCAGCAGTGCTAAAAAATGCCATAGATTATGTCGGAAAAGAGTGGAATAATAAACCTATCGCTTTTGTAAGCTACGGCGCCGTCGCTGGAGGAACTAGAGCTGTGCAACAACTTCGTCAAGTAGTCGTAGATCTACAAATGACACCAATCAGAGCTGGTGTGCATATCGTTAACTACTGGGATCATCTCGATGAAAAAGGCGAACTAAAGCCAGACGCTGTTCATGGAGCACAAGCGCTATTTGACCAGCTCCTTTGGTGGACCAAAGCGCTCAAAACTGCACGAGGCTAACCGAGAGCAATATCCTATAGTCAATTGACATTTGACTTCCAGTATGTTATACTCCTGATATAGCTGGCAGATTGAAATAATACATCTGCTTAATTTTGAAGCTACCTTGATAGTTAGATAAGATACCTCATAAACTCTTTTAATTTGTATCTTTCTCCTTATTCATGTACAGATCTCTTTTAAGCAGTTGTATTCTTTTTATCTTTTATGTTTCGAAAATCATACAATAACAGTTCCAGCCGTTTCAGCAGAGGGGGAAGTTCCCCAAAGCGTTCCTTTCGTGGAAATCAAAGAATCAGAACGATGGATGCTAACCTTATCATTAAAAAAACTGCAGTTCATGTATCCCCAGAGGCGTATGTTCCTACCCATTCATTTGACAGCTTTGCTATCTGCGATGAATTAAAGCAAAACATTAAAACCCAGGGATATGTAGCTCCTACTCCTATCCAAGACCAGACCATTCCAGCACTTCTAACTGGAAGAGATGTGATCGGAATAGCAAATACCGGAACCGGAAAAACAGCAGCATTTCTTATCCCACTGATAAATAAAGTGTACTTCAATAGAACTGAACGGGTACTCATCGTCGCACCAACTCGAGAACTGGCAGTACAGATTCAGGATGAGTTAAAAGCATTTACTAAGGGTATGAGTATTTTCTCGGTACTTTGCATCGGAGGAGTAAGTATGCAGCCACAAATCATGGGACTAAAGAGAAACCCAGATGTCGTCATCGGAACCCCAGGAAGATTAAAAGATTTGAAAAATCATAACAGACTTAATTTCGCTATTTTTAATAATATTGTTCTAGATGAAGTAGACCGGATGCTCGATATGGGATTTATAACTGATGTAAAATTCATCATTTCTCACCTACCAAAAATCCGACAATCATTATTCTTTTCAGCTACGCTACCTATGAATATTCAAGGTGTTATTCATGCATTCGTCCAAAACCCAATTACTGTTTCCATAAAAACACAGAGGACTCCTCGCAACATAGATGAGGACGTTATAAAAACCCATGGACGAAATAAATTTGACATACTCATGGAGTTACTGAGATCTGATGGATTTGAAAAAGTTATCGTATTTGGAAGAACAAAATGGGGTATTGAAAAACTGTCTAAGCAGCTTATAGATCAAGGCGTACGAGCTGTAGCGCTACACGGAAACAAAAATCAAAACCAAAGACAACGAGCTTTAGACGAATTTAAACAAGATAGAGCGTCAGTACTACTTGCCACTGATATCGCATCACGAGGACTTGATATCAACGACGTTACCCATGTGATTAACTATGACTTACCAGAAACATATGAAGATTATGTCCACCGAATAGGAAGAACCGGAAGAGCTGAGAAAAAAGGTATTGCACTCACCTTCGTAGACTAATTTTTTTACTCCAATGTTTGCTGACCGAGGCTTTTTCTGGTCGCTGAATCCACAACCCGCTGAGTTACTGTGATATTATGCTTCGTTTGTTTTTCAAGAGGTAACTTATAAGCCTGCTTAAAAGTAAACCAACCGAAGTTAAACTCCTCAGATGAAAAGTCTTCTAGGACTTCTATTTCTGCAAAGAATATGTGCTGAGTTCTGTTCGTAGCATCATTCACATATGTGTATACCGGAATAATTTTCCCCATCTTGGGAGAAGGAGAAAGAACAGTTTTTACAGCACGAGCAAACGCGTCTTCAGGAGTTTCTCCTTTTTCACTTTTTGACCCAAATACTAGCCATTCTGCAGGGCTACCATTTGAATTTTTTAATTGTCGCAAGAGAATTTGCTGGGTAGGCGAGTGGAATAGAAATCCGCTTACATAAAAGTCTTTATGCATTCGTGTGTATTATACCACAAACTGTGCAAGACTTGCATTTTCACTATTAAACCCTTACGCTAAGTACAGTAAAGGGAAGGGGGTGAACTTCATGAAAGCATTACACATCGTGACCTTTATTTTAGTACTAGTTGGTGCCTTAAACTGGGGATTTGTGGCATTATTCAGCTTCAATCTCGTCTCAGCAGTATTTGGCTCAATGCCAGAATTGGAAAAATTGGTATACGTGCTCGTAGCAGCATCTGCTGTATACGTATTCGTATCCCATAAAAAAGATTGCAAGATCTGCAAATAATAGCTGTCTAAATTCGGTATTCTTCCTTAAGATCTTGACTAAACTCCTTTAAGAGCTTTGCTATCTTTGGGTCGATAACGAACTGACAGTATGGAGCATCTGTATTTCTGTCGTAATAGTTCTCATGATGAGGCTCGGCCTTATAAAAGTTAGTAAATGCGGTAATTTCCGTAACTATTTTGTCAGAATATAGATGCTCCTCCTCTATTTTCCTCTTTGACTCCTCAGCCATGTTCTTTTGCTCATCAGAGTGATAAAAAATAACAGATCTATACTGAGTGCCGACATCATTTCCTTGTCTATTCAGCGTAGTTGGGTTATGCGTATGCCAAAACACCTCTAGAAGTTTTTCGTATGGTATGACATTAGGATCAAATTCCATCTGCAATGCTTCTGCATGACCAGTGTCCCCACTACAAACCTGCTCGTAGGTAGGATTTTCTACCGACCCGCCCGAGTAGCCTGACTGCACTGACATAACACCTTTCAAGCGCTTAAAAACAGCTTCAGTGCACCAAAAACACCCATTTCCAAGCGTTGCTATTTGCATATGATGATCCTATCACATTTCTGATTAATAAAGTGTCTATGTGGAACTGAAAGGAGCTGCTTTTCCATTTATCAAAACACCAATAGGCTTACCATCCTGACCAACGATAAGTGGCCTCTCTGCATCTGACTTTGGTGGCTCACCGCTTATGCCGACAGGCTTCGTGCTTTTCGCTTCTTCTATTTCATTTGCAGGCTTTACGGCAACTGTAGCCTGAGGAGATCTAATAGAGTCCACAGCCTGACCATGCGCTGAATGAATACCCGATTTAGGTGCCAAAATATCCATCAGTACTGGGGCACCCACCACTACAGCATCGTCAGCCGGTCCAAGTGCTAAACGCACTGCCATTGCACCAGCACCGACCAAACTCTTTCTATTGATCTTTGCCAGTTTTTGACGAACATCAGCAAGTCTTTGAACTGTATTATCAACTGCTTGGGAAGCAGTTGATTTTATCTGTTGTATTTTTGACTTCGCGACTGGCGCCTTAGGCGCAGGCGAGGGTTTTTCCATTGATGGTGGAGCTTCCATATGTCTTTACAGTAAAAGATTTTCCTATTTTTGTCAAACAATACTCCCAGCTACTCTCCTAAGAATCGCCTCCGTACGTTTCCCCATCTCTCTCTTGCTCTTCTCATTCTTACGTCCATGGGCGTTTTTTGCTTCACCTTCAACCACCCAAGTGGATCCTCATCGCGTCGCTCACGAGTAGCCGATTCGAAAACATCTACAAGCTTTCCTGCTATAACCCCGTTCCAGTCAAAGTGGTCCACTATATGCGCTCGTGCATCTTCACCCAGTTTTTTTCTATTATCCCGTGACATCACTACTAACTCATTCATGTTCTTTGCGAGATCTTCAGGATTTGCCGGCTCTGCTAACCTTGTAAAATCATGTCCCTTCGCCCAATCTCTTACCCCTGCGATGTCAGTCGATACTATTGGCTTTCCTGTTGACATGGCTTCTGCGATAGTACGCAAAAATCCTTCTCCAAGCCGAGAGGGAGCAACAAATATATCCGTCGAGCGATAGAGCTTCGGCATGTCTACCGTGGGAATCATGCCGGTAAATATAATTGAGCGAGAAAGTCCATAGCGACGAACCATCATCTGAAGTTCTTCTGTCATTTCTCCCTTTCCAGCTACCACAAGCTGTAAATTGTCACGATTTTTTTGCAACAAATGAAACGCTTCGATAAGATCTGGTATGCCTTTACGCTCTTCGTGACGTCCTGCGAAAAGAATAGTCGTCTTCCCATCTTTTTTATACCAATCAAATGTATCACCATCCGGTACTAATAATTCTGTGTCTATACCATTGGGAATTACCGCAAGGCTTAGATCAGGCTTAATCTCTTTCCACATCCGAGCGGTCGATTCAGAGACCGCGATATTCCTAATAGGAGTATCAAATAACGTTTGACCAAAACCGGGCGTGAGCCTTAGCATGCGTCTTAACTCAGGACGTCTTAACCTTTGACCAATCGCAATCATGGTTTTTTCACGACGTCCTAAAACCTCCATTTGCGCATGATACGTGGTTACAAATGCTGGCACTGACTCACCATCCACACCCCGAGGAGCTGCAGTCATCAGTGTATGAGACATAAAGGAAAGATTATGAGGATTAACTACATCGGGACGAAAACGCTCCAGTACTTCTCTGACCTCTCGTTTTCCCATAGTTAAAGCATTTGTATGCCTGGTTCCGGTATTTCTAAACGAAAGAGAAAAACTACCCAGAGTCTCATCTGCTACATTATTTTCCCCATCTTTAATGCGTGGCCCTACAGTAAGTACCCGTACTCCTTTATCTTCCAATGCTTTTTTTTCTTGCTTTACATAATCCGGAACTCCAGCAGGATCAGATTCTCTTAGGGGATATGACGATGCAATCATCACGCGAAGTTCTCTATCTCTAGACATAGCTTCAGATTATAGCATACGTCTTATCATAATGGGACAAACGAACTAATTATTAAAAACTAATTGAGAGTCATGTGAAGACTTGCCTGATCCAGAATAGCAGGATATTTAAGGCTCGTTTTCATCTGAACAGTATATAATTTATTTCCAGCATCTAGCTTAATCGGACTAGAAAGCAATAACTGTGGTGCCCCTCCCTCGAGAGACACTTCAGAAAACCATACCGGATGCTTGTCCGTGGCATTATAAAGACGCACATATGCTTTTTCGTTACCAGTCGGTATATGAACAGATGCCTCAAAAGTTACCGTGCGAACAGAGGGATAACTGGAGGAATTAATATATTTACTCAACCCCGTCACATCAGCCCACTCATCAGTCTCATTTGCTCCAGACCCAAATGAGATATACACTTCCTTTATTGAAGACATGCCGTAACTCGCATCTTCTAATTTCAACGAAGTCGTCGGCTCACTAGTTGGATTTTCTGTAACTATGGGAGTTGGCTCAGCAGTGGGCAAAACAGCTATTTGCTGTTGCTCTATAACTATTGGGGCTCTGGAGAATAGCTGCGTATATTGGGCCAGGAAAATGTCGAGGAATAACAGATTTGCGACAATTAGAAAAACTCCAAATTTAGGAAGTAAAGAAAAAAGGGTATGTCTACTCACTACTCCAGTGTAGCATTATGTGGTTATCCGAGGTAGTCTTTTAATTTATTACCACGAGAAGGATGACGTAGTTTTCTAAGCGCCTTTGCCTCTATCTGACGGATACGCTCACGAGTAACGGCAAACATGCGACCTACTTCTTCCAAAGTCTTTGGCCGTCCGTCTTTAAGACCAAACCGTTCTTCAAGGACTCTTCGTTCGCGGTCAGAAAGAGTCGCTAACACCTGCTCTACCTGCTCTTTCAAAAGCTCCCTGGATGCAGCATCAAAAAGAGTCGGTGCTGAGGTATCGTGAATAAAATCTCCCAATCTACTATCTTCTTCGTCTCCAACCGGAGATTCAAGACTTGCTGGCTCTTGAGATATTTTTATAATTTCCAATGCCTTATCTGGATCTATTCCCAAAACTTTTGCTACTTCCTCAGGAGTCGGCTCGCGACCCAGTTCCTGCATAAGTTTTCGAGAGGTTCTGAGAAATCTGTTGATATTTTCAACCATGTGCACTGGAATACGAATAGTTCTAGCCTGGTCTGCGATAGCACGGGTAATAGACTGACGAATCCACCATGTCGCATAGGTAGAAAATTTAAATCCTCGACGCCAGTCGTATTTTTCTACTGCGCGAATAAGTCCCTGATTTCCTTCTTGAATGAGGTCTAGCAGTGTCAATCCTCGGCCGATATATTTTTTCGCGATAGACACGACCAGTCTCAGATTTGAAGTAATCAAAACTTTTTTGGCTGCATCATCACCTTTTTCTACTTTTTTAGCCAACTCTATCTCATCACTGAAGTTAAGAAGGGGAATGCGACCAATTTCTTTCAAGTACATACGAACTGGATCAGAAACCGCGCCTTCTGTTAATACCGTAAGCGCTTCAAGCTCTTTCTCCAGTATTTCAATAGGCTTCTCGCTGTCTTGTTCTTCTGCTACTGTCTCAAAAACATCGACATCAGACTTAAGAAATTTATCATATAGCTCGTCAAGCTCTTGAATATGCTCTTCAGGCTTTGGAAAAATTGCTAAAATCTCTTCCTGAGTTATATATCCGCGCTTTTTTGCTGACGATACAATCTCAGAAACTACGGGGTTTTTTTGTTTCGTATCTTTCTTCATCTTTTTTCACTACAATAAGCCCTTCGAAAAGTCATTGAATCTGAGAAGCAAATTCCCAGGCTCGAAGATCTCAGGGCATTAGGTACGTATATTGTACCACAGAACCACAAAAATAACGAATAAGTTAGGATTGAGAGGCTTGTAGCTCCTGGAGCCTGGGCATAAGCAGGGCAATCTGACCCTGCAAAGCTTGTAACTCCTCGCTGTCACCACTTTTTTCTTTTTGACGGATTTGTTCGGCAATCTCCCTCACTTGATTTTTTACTGACAACAACTGTAGCTCTCTCACTGCCTTCTTTAGTTCGTCCCTATAGTGCCCTGCTGTTTCAAATTTAGGAATAGGAAGTAGGAAGCATGTGTCAAAAGTAGGAACAAGCTCGATCGGCAAACCCTGCAAGAAAGTCTTTGTATCAAATGATTCATGTCCCTTTCCGTATACAATGATGCGTTCAAGTATCTTGCTATATGCAGGACTTTTAAACTGATATGACTCTAGTTCACTTATCTGGGAGATAGCCTCATTCGGATTTTCTGCTTGCACTACAAGCGCCATAATATATTCCTCAAGTATTTCCATTCTTTCCCGCTTCTCTCTCTTTACCTCTACCACCTCTGCTACCTGAGCCCTCTTCGTGAGCTTCTCCGCTTGACGGATAACACTCTCATAGGAAGTATCTAGCACAGTACTCAATTTCCGATAAAAATGTTCTTTTACGACTTCGTTTTCTATAACTGCCAGGAATGGGAGAAATGACTGGGTGATAGATTTTTTTCCATCAGGAGTCGAAGGATCAAATTTTTTCGTAAAGTAATCTTGGAGAAAATCATAAATATCGATATCATGCTCCACCGCTTTTTTATAGGCAACCGGATCTTTGTCCAAAGCCTCATCTGCATCCTTCGCATTCTCAATTTTTATAACCGTTGTCGTAAGGCCCTTTTGCTCTATGATAGGCAAACTTCTCTGAAGTGCTTGCTGACCTGCATCATCCATATCAAAACAGAGACTAATTTTTTTCGCAAACCGCGAGAGAAGATTTACCTGCTCCTCGGTAAGTGCCGTTCCTTTTATGGCCACTGTATTTGTAATCCCGTGATGAAATGAGTTAATCGCATCAAATTCACCCTCCACAATTATCGCCCGACCAGTTTTCTTAATCTCATCCTTGGCGATATGAAGACCGAAAAAAAGTTCTCCTTTATGATATACAAGGGTATCTCGCGTATTCATATATTTCGGTCCGTACCCATTATCATCGAGCACTCTTCCTGAAAATCCGACGATATTTCCTCTATGGTCAGTCAGCGGAAACATAATACGATGTACGAAAAAATCAGAAACTCTTCCATTTTTAAAAACTGCCAAACCTGCTTCAAACAAATCCTCTTTCGGATATCCTTTTTTCTTCATAAGATAGGTTGATAACGCAGATCCTTCAGATGGAGAATAGCCAAGCATAAAGGTTTTCAAAAGAGGTGCTTTTATGTGACGTGTGTCTGTTAAGTACTCTAATGCTTTTTTTCCGGCTGCATGCTTGGTTAGAACAAAGTGATAATACTCACTCGCAAGCATATTTAATGTATATATTTTTTCTTTTTTAGATGCTGTTTGTGGGCTGTAATTCTTCGTCGATGCGAGTTCTATTCCTACCTTTTGAGCTAAAATCCGAAGCGCCTCTACGAATTCCAAGTTCTCATACTCCATGAGAAATGTAAAAGCATCTCCTCCTTTTCCACAACCAAAACAATGCCAAATCTGTCGCTCAGGAGACACCACAAAGGATGGAGTTTTTTCTCCATGAAATGGACAGTTCGTTTTAAAATTATGACCTAGTTTTTTTAGTGGTAAGTATTCTGCGATGAGGGCTACTATATCTACCTTTTCTCGTATTTGTGTTACTTGGTCCATAGGCGCATATCTGCTTCTGCCGACAGGCAGGGGTATTGTATCACCAACTCCGTGCCTTTCATATCTGCTAGAATAGCATTTCTACTATGATATTTGTTCTATTTGGATTACCAGGATCAGGCAAAACTCATGTCGCGCAAGTCTTACGAAAACACTTTAATTTTTTTATTCATGATGGTGATGACGACCTACCACCTGTCATGAAAAAACTACTGCTTACAAGTGTCCCTATTTCTGATGAGATGCGAGATGTTTTTTTTAAAAAACTTATTACTCATGTTAAAATCCTTGAAAAAAATATGATCAACTGATAGTCACCCAAACATTTATTAAAAATAAATATCGAAAATGGTTTATACAAAACTTTCCAAAAGCTCAGTTTGTCTTAATACGTGTTAATGATAGTCTCCGAGAAAAAAGATTAAAAACCAGAAGAGAGTTCCCACTAGAAGATAGATATGCCAAGCACATGGTCGACTTATTTGAAAAACCAAACATCCCATACGACACTATTCTCAACGAGTCAGAAGACGAAAAGGAAATCATTACCCAATTTAATGCATTAAATCTTCACCAAAAGAAAGTCGATAATCCTTGAGGCAATTTCTTTTTTTCCAGCAAGAGGAATTTTTTGGATCGACTTATCTTTACTTATTATGTACACCTCATTTGTATCTGCCTCAAATCCACGATCAGATCGTGAAATATCATTTGCTATAACAACTTCGGCATGTGATTTCTGCAACGCACCAAGCGAGACCTTAAGCAATCTTTCCTCTGATAAACCATACTCTGCCTTAAATGCGATCAACTTTATTTTTGGATTTATTTTTTTTATTTCGTGCAATATCTTTCTCTGCGGCACAAGATGAATATCGAAAGAATGAGTACTTGAAATTTTTCCTTTTACTTTTTTCGTAACTTTAAAATCAGAAACTGCAGCAGCATGAAATAATATATCGCTTTTTCTAACCTCTTGATTTAAAAGAGTATATAGCTCGTCTACTGTTTCAAATGTTTTTTCTGGAATTACATAACGAGAAGTTACCGAGCTTTTCGATCGCAAAAGCAAAACATCTGCGCCCCGCAGATAACACTCCTGCGCCAAGGCTACTCCCATCTTACCAGAACTCTTATTTGCTATAAATCGAACCTCATCGATTTTCTCTCTTGTTCCTCCCGCAGTTATGATAATCCTTTTCCCCTTAAGTGAGCGAGAATAGCGCATTTGAGTATCGACTTCATCTAGGATATGTTCCACCTGCGGCAATCGCCCTTCCCCTTCATATCCACATGCAAGCATTCCCTTTTCTGGGTGAATAACTATATATCCTACTGTTTTTAATTTTAAAACATTTTCCTGCGTTATCGGATTGTTCCACATGTGCACATTCATGGACGGACAAATAATAACTGGTGAATTTGCCGCTAAAATAGTAGTTGTTAAAAAATCGTCAGCTATACCATGAGCTATTTTTGCGATAATATTTGCAGTAGCTGGTGCTACCACTATGACATCTGCTTTATCTGCTAAGTCTATATGATCAACTTTTCTAACCTTTAAAATATGTTTGTAATCAAAATTCTTTTCAAACAGCTCGCTATATACTTTATTGCCAGATGCTCTCTCAAACTCTTTTTTGTCAATCATCTGAGTGGCGCTTTTGGTCATAACCACAAAAACTTCAGCTTCTTTTTTCAAAAGCTTTACCAGCTCAAGTGTTTTATATGTCGCAATTCCGCTACTCACTCCCAAAACAACTATCTTCTTCATAGAAGTACTATTCTAGCATCATCAGCTTGTTTTTCCCAAATGATGAAGCTACAATAATAAAACTTCATGACAAAAAAGAAATACAAAGCTCTCATCTTAGATGTCGACGGCACTACTATTCCTAACAGTCGCGATGGAATGCCCTCAAAACGCGTAACTGATGCGATCAGAAATGCAAACCAAAAACTTATCGTAGGTCTTGCCAGCGGAAGACCATACGAAGATCTGAATCATATTGCCAAACACCTAGAACTATCTGGTCCTCTTATAGTAAACGGCGGAGCAAGAGTAGTAGATTCAAAAGGAAAAACATTATGGGAGAAAATCATCAATACTCATGATGTGATAGAAATTAAAAATATTTTTTTTCGATACAACACTAACTGTTTTATATATGATAATGGTCGAGATGTGATAATTTCCAAAGAATACATTCCAGAAAGGGCTTTACAAATCTACTCACAAGGTCTTGATCCAGAAGTTGCAAATCAAATTATTGAAAAAATATCTACTATAAAAACCGTTTCTGTTCATACGGTACATTCTTGGACTAGGGGGAGAGTCGATGTTATGATAAATCATACTAGTGCCACAAAGCAGCATGGCATTCTCGAATTTGCTAAATTACTAGGCTTAAATACTCACGAAATTATCGGTGTCGGTGATGGGAACAATGACTTTCCGCTTCTTATGGCATGCGGGTTAAAAGTGGCTATGGGAAATGCATCGGATGATCTAAAAGCCATAGCCGACTATGTAGCGCCGACGGTGGACGAAGATGGCGTCGCAGATGTGATCGAAAAGTTCATATTGTAGTTTTTCTTTAAATACCCTATAATAATAATGCCCATGAAGAGTTACGATTACTCGACATACCTCTCACCTTTCACCTGGCGATACGGGTCTGACGAAATGCGCCAAATCTGGTCTGAAATCCACAAGAGACAACTCTGGAGAAAAATCTGGGTAGCCTTAGCCCGAGCCCAAGCAAAAGAAAATCTTATCTCACAAGAAGAATTAGATGACCTCATCGTTCACGAAAAAGATATCGACATAGATAAAGCTCATGAAATAGAAAAAGAAATAAAGCATGATCTTATGGCAGAAATCACTGTGTATGCACAGAGTGCTAAAATCGGGGGAGGGAAGATTCATGTGGGTGCTACCTCGATGGACATAGAGGACAATACCGATGCACTTCGCATCCAAGAATCCCTCCTGCTCCTAAAAGGCAAACTCCTGACTTTACTCAAAAACCTACAAGACAAAATCGATGAATATGACTCACTCGTCTGCATGGGGTACACACACCTCCAACCAGCAGAGCCAATAACTCTAGGATATAGGTTTGCTATGTATGCCCAAGATGTTATCATAGACTTGGAGACCCTCGAATTCGCCACTACCCAGATACTCGGGAAGGGTATGAAGGGCGCAGTCGGTACATCAGCAAGCTATGTCCAACTAGTGGGTGCTGAAAAGGCTCAGGCACTAGAAGAAGACGTCGTGAAAGAACTCGGACTAAAAATTGCTGCAATTAGCAATCAGACCGGTCCGAGGAAGGTTGAACATATTATCTCCTCAACGCTTTCCTCTATAGCTCAGACCATCTATAACATGGCCTTTGACGTGCGTATTTTGCAGTCCCCAGGCTTCGGCGAAATCTCTGAAGCTTTTGGAGCGAAACAAATAGGCTCCTCTGCCATGCCATTCAAGCGCAATCCTATCAAGTCTGAGCAAATGTGCTCACTCGCACGATTCGTGATCCATCTGGCAACCGTTCCTGGAGACAATGCAGCGCATATGCTGCTCGAACGCACGCTCGATGACTCAGCAAACCGTCGCGTAGTGCTTCCTGAGCTCTTTCTAGCTGTGGATGACATCCTAGGTAGCGCAGCTACACTTATCGCAAACCTAAACATAAACACCGCTCAGATTGAAAAAAACCTCTCTATCCATGGTCCATTTGCAGCCACAGAAGTAGTAATGCTGGAGGCAACCAAGCGGGGTGGCAATAGACAAGATCTACACGAAGCAATCCGTGAAAATTCACTAAAAGCGTACGATAGCATCCAAAAAACAGGAGTTAACCCTCTCTTGGACCTTCTCGAAAAAGACTCCCGAATTACTAAATATATCCCAACTGAGGAACTAGTAACGTTGCTTGACCCAACTCATCATGTGGGCCTATCGACGAAGCGCTGTAAAGACCTCTCTCAGCGAATCCAAAGTATTTTAGTATGAACTATAGGGCAACACCTATCACCCGCCCTCTTCGCATCGGCATAGTAGGTGGTGGACAACTTGGCAGAATGCTCACTATCTCTGCTAAGAAGATGGGATTTATAGTCGCTGTTACAGACCCTACGCCCGAAAGCCCTGCTGGACAAGTCGCAGATCGACAGATAATTGGCGGGTACAAAGACGAGAAATCCACCAGAGAATTAGCAAAGATTTCTGACGTTCTCACTGTTGATGCAGAATTTGTAAACGATGAGGTTTTACAAAAACTAGAAGATGAGGGAGCAGTAATTCATCCCTCTCCCAAAACTATTACTGTTATTAAAGACAAATTAAAACAAAAAGAATTTCTGACAAGTCACCATATCCCCACCGCAGAATTTAAAAGTGTTACATCTGAAAAAGATGTTGAAGAAGCCATAGAAATATTTGGATTACCACTCCTCCTAAAAGCACGTACTGATGCTTATGATGGAAAAGGAAACTTCGTAATTCACGAGAAATCAGATATTTCTAAAGGACTTGAGAAATTAAAAAATAGATCACTCTACGTTGAAACATTTGTACCATTTACTCTCGAACTTGCGATAATGGTAGCACGAAATACAAAAGGAGAAATAACTACGTATCCAGTGGTCGAAACAATTCATGTAGAGAGTGTTTGCGATACTGTTATGGCTCCTGCATCGATTTCTCCAAGAGCGAAAAAAAACGCTGAGGACATTGCCATACAGGTTGTAGATAAATTAGACGGCGCAGGAGTTTTCGGCATAGAAATGTTTTTGACAAAAGACGATAGAGTACTTATTAACGAAATAGCACCTCGCGTTCACAACTCTGGTCACTACACCACAGAAGCATGCATTACTTCCCAGTTCGAACAACACATCCGCGCTATTACTGGTATGCCACTCGGAGAAACCACTATGCTAGTTAAGGCAGCTGTTATGAAAAACATACTGGGAGAAAAAAATGGTGATGGTATTCCAGAAGGTTTGGAAAAAGCAGAAAAAATTCCAAAGACGTTTATTCATATGTATGGAAAAAAGGAATCTCGTCCCGGCAGAAAGATGGGGCATATCACGGTAATTGGAGAGACAATTGAGGAATGTTTAAAAAAGGCCAACATGGCACGGAGTTTTTTGGTAATATAAAGCTATGAAACCAACAGTCGGAATCCTTATGGGAAGCGACTCAGACCTAGAAGTCATGAGTGAGGCAGCAAAAATCCTAGATGAATTCGGTATTCCATACGAATTAACCATCGCCTCTGTGCATCGAACACCAGATCGCCTGATAGAGTTTGCCAAAGGCGCAGTCGAAAAAGGATTAAAAGTAATTATCGCAGGAGCAGGTGGATCTGCCCACCTACCAGGGATGACTGCATCTTTTACCCCACTTCCTGTTATCGGGGTTCCCGTTAAAACCAAATCACTCGATGGACTTGACTCCCTACTATCTATAGTACAGATGCCACCAGGTATTCCTGTCGCGACTGTTGCTATAAACGGCGCTAAAAACGCAGGACTTCTGGCCGCAAGCATTCTAGGCACTAGTGATAATCAGATATTGGAAAAGGTCACTTCATATAAAGAAGCCTTAAAACACCAAGTAGCTGAAAAGGCAGAGAGACTAGAAAAAATCAAATATAAACAATACTTAAACGAAAAATAAAAAACGATGGCAGGATCGAATATTTTAAAAACAGTAGATCTTCGTGATTTAGGAAAGAAACACACGGGGAAAGTACGCGACTATTATATAGTAGAGGAAAAACGCATCCTCATAACCACCGATAGAATTTCCGCTTTTGACGTAGTACTCGGACACATTCCTTTTAAAGGTCAGGTTCTTAATATGCTTGCTGGGTTTTGGTTTGAAAAAACGAAAGATATTATAGATAATCACGTTCTGGCAATTCCTGACCCAAATGTAACGATAGGAAAAAATGCACAACCCATTGCTATCGAAATGGTGGTACGGGGATATATTAGCGGTGTTACAGGAACTTCTATTTGGGGAAGTTATGAAAAAGGAGAGCGTGTTATATATGGTATAGGATTTCCTCATGGTTTGAAAAAAAATCAAAAACTAGCAACTCCAGTTATAACTCCGACTACGAAAGCTGAAAAAGGACACGATGAGAGGTTAACCAGAAATGAGATCATAAATCGAAAGCTTGTTCCTAAAAAGCTCTATGAAGAAATGGAAAGAGCGGCACTCGGACTCTTTGACCGAGGAACCAAAATATGTGCCAAAGCAGGAATTATTCTCGTTGACACAAAATATGAATTTGGAGTATACAACGATAAATTGGTGCTTATTGATGAAATACATACTCCTGATTCTTCCAGATTTTGGATCGCAAAAACATATAATGCTCGTTTTAAAAAAGCTCTCGAACCAGAAAACTTTGATAAAGAATTTGTAAGACTATGGTTTAAAAAACTTGGATACACAGGCGAAGGAACACCACCTAAAATGACTAACGAATTCATAGAGAAAGTAAGCCAAAGATATATCCAGGTTTATAAAAAAATCACTGGACGTGCTTTTATAAAACCTGAAGGCGATATCGAAAAAAGGATTGCTAAAAACCTGAAGGCATTAGTCATATGATCCAAACCATTCGTGTAGCATCAAAAAATAAAATAGACGATCTCTCAGGAAAACACTTATTAAACGACATCCGCACAGAACTCAAACGCACGGATATTACCTCTGTTGAAACAGTTAAAATATATAGACTTGAAGGAGTTTCTGAAAAAGAAGCAGAGCTTTTAACGAAAAAAGTCTTCTGTGAGGACATAAATCAAATCGCCACTATTAACAAACCTTTACTCAGTTCGTCTTCAAAAATAATTGAGATTTCGTACAAACCAGGAGTTATGAATCCTGAAGTCGCATCTATATTAAAAGCCGCCAAAGATTTAGGAGTAAATCTTATCGCTTGCGACACATCTCGTGAATATGGCTTTGTCGGCAAAATAAATCTTGAGGATGCGAAAAAAATTATTCACGATCTAAAACTATTTAATAAAACAGTCGAACATATTGTGGAAGATTCACCCACAACTCTTATCATTTCTGGAACTGCCGGAAAAACGAAAACTATAACAATCAGAGAAATAAATGATGATCAATTAATGCAGCTCTCGAAAGACACACTTTTTTTAAATTTAGAAGAAATGCATGTTATCCAAAAATATTTTCAAAAAATTAAACGAGACCCGACTGATGCAGAACTCGAAACCTTAGCTCAAACATGGAGTGAGCACTCTGGACACAAAACTTTTAAAGCAAACATTACCATCATTGATAAAGACCTGCCTAGCGGTAGGCAGAAAAAAACTCCACTTTTTTCTCGGATAAAAAAGGAGGCACTGAAACATAAAAAAAATATCGTATCTGCATTTGTCGATAATTCAGGGGCTATGGATTTCTATGACGGATGGGCGATTTGCGGAAAAGCTGAAACACATAATAGTCCCTCTGCTATAGAACCGTATGGCGGTGCTATGACTGGAAGCGGTGGGGTTTTTCGAGACATCGTTGGAACAGGACTTGGTGCCAAGACGTTAGTCTCAACTGATATTTTTTGCCTCGCTCATCCTACTCTTTCTGACGATAAACTTCCCGCTGGAAGTCTTTCACCTCTCTATATTCTGAAACGAGTAATTGCAGCAGTAAAAGATTATGGAAATCGCATGGGGATTCCGACAAACAATGGCTCGCTTCATTTTCATAATGATTTCAGAGCAAAACCCACAGTCCTAGTCGGTGCATACGGAATACTGCCGAAGAAATCAGCCCAAAAAGGCACACCTAAAAAAGGTGATATCATCGTAAGCATTGGTGGACGTATCGGTCGAGATGGTATTCATGGCGCTACATTCTCCAGCGCTGAAATGACGGATAGAACTATTTCAGTAAATGCACAAGCAGTACAGATAGGAAATGCTATCGAAGAAAAACGAACCTTTGATGCCATTATAGAAGCACGAGATGCAGGACTTATTCGCGCTATTCAAGACAGTGGTGGAGGAGGACTTTCTTCAGCAGTCGGAGAAATTGGCTCAGAACTTGGCGTAACCGTACAGTTGAAAAATGAGCGACTCAAATATCAGGGACTTTCTCCGTGGGAAATTTGGTTATCAGAATCACAGGAAAGAATGGTTCTCGCCATTCCGAAAAATAAATTTAGTGCATTTGAAAAAGTGTGTCAAAAATATAATGTCGAAGTAACGAACTTAGGATTTTTCGACGGCAGTAAAAAGCTGAATTTATTTTATGGCGATGAGGCTGTTGGAGAATTAGATATGGAATTTTTGCATAACGGTTTACCCCAACGAAACATGATAGCGAAAAAATCTATAGATAAACCGCTGAAAGAAGTACTACCAACTACTCCCAAATCTTCTGCCGAATGGATTACGATATGTAAAAAAATTCTCTCTCACCCGAATATCGCATCGAAAGAACCTATTGTCAGACTTTATGATCATACTGTTCAGGGAACTGCAGTCGTATATCCTTTTTCAGGAGAAAAAATGGATGGACCAAACGATGCTTCAGTGATTCGTCCATTGCTAAATAAACCATATGGCATGGTGGTATCTCATGGTCTTAATCCGATCCTAAATAGAATTGATCCCTACTGGGGGAGCATGTGGGCCGGAGCTGAAGCACTTGCCAATTATGTCGCAGTCGGAGGAGACTACAAAACAGCATCGCTTATAAATAATTATGTATGGCCATTTCCTGATGAAGAATCACTATGGTCACTCGATCAGTCAGTTGATGCAGTGGTAGACTTTATGAGCATCACCAAAATGCCAGTCATTTCTGGAAAAGACAGCCTATCATCTACCTATCGGGGAAAAGATGGAACTATTATAAAAATCCCACCAGTTCTATGCATATCAGTATTTGGAAAAATAAAAGATGTATCCAAAACTATGACATCGGATCTGAAGAAAGAAAATTCCATTCTGTGTCTAGTAGGTGCCATGGACTATGCATCACTCGGCGGATCCACCTACTATGATATTTATGGTGTTTTAGGAAATTCAGTACCAAAAGTAGCTATGAAAAAACTTATACAAGTCGCCGATGTTATCTATAATGGTATACAAAAAAATCAAATACTTTCCGTACATGATATCAGCGAAGGAGGATTGCTTACGACTGTATTTGAAATGTGTGTTGGTGGAAATATTGGTGCACATATTTCCATTTCAAACAAACTATCACCTGAACAAATATTGTTTAATGAAACTGCGGGAACTTTTGTTATCGAGATCGAAAATGAACATACTGCAAAAAAATTATTTAAAAACATTCCCTATACAATAATCGGAAAAACGTTAGGAGAAAAAATCTTGTCTGTAGAGCAAAATAAAAAAGAGCTATTTAGTATCAGCATAGAGTCACTTAAGAGGTTCTGGCAGGAACCCATGCAGAAAATATTTAATTAAAATTATGAAAAAACCAAATGTCATGATTCTTAGAACCGAGGGAACGAACTGCGATGAAGAAGCATTTTTCGCGTTCGAAAAAGCAGGCGGAAATCCAAAGATGGTGCACATAAATGATTTACGAAATAAAAAGGAGTCATTTGATAATTTTAATGTTTTGGTATTACCAGGCGGATTTGCCTATGGCGATGATGTCGTATCGGGGAAAATTTTAGCTGTAGAACTCACTTCGTTTTTTGAAAAAGAATTAAAGAAATTCATAGAACGAAAAGATACCGTGGTAATAGGTATTTGTAATGGATTTCAAGTATTAGTCCGTACTGGACTTCTCCCATTTAGAAATATCGGAGAAATGGATGCGACATTAACAAATAACGATTCTGGACATTTTGAGTGCCGATGGATTCATCTAAAAATTGAAGAGAATTCTAAATCCCCAATTCTTAAAAATATCGGCGGACAAATCGTTTCTTACCAGGTAGCACATGGTGAGGGAAAATTCTATGCAACAGATGCAGTCATGGATAAAATAGAAAAAGAAGGACTTGTCGCACTGCGCTACGTAGATGAAAGCGGTAACCCTACCCAAAACTATCCAGAAAATCCAAACGGCGCATTACATGCTATAGCCGGCATTACCGATCCGACAGGAAGAATCTTCGGTCTCATGCCACACCCTGAGCGATTTGTTTTAGAAGAGCAACATCCTAACTTTAAACGAATGAAAAAAGTGACTCCCCAAGGTCTCCCAATATTCGAAAATATTATTACATTTATTCAGTCTCAATAAGACCGCTGTGTTAGCAAATTAAGGCTAAATACGCTATAATACCCTCCTTATGAAAAATGTCGTCTTTTGGGATCTGGAAGGCCCATTATCTCCTATGGATCATGCGTGGGAAACCGCTGATCTTTTTTCTATACAAACAGGTGGTGAAAGAAAGTCTGGAAAAGAATTATTTAGCGCTATGTCGCAAGCAATTGCACTCGATATAGAAAATAATCCTCAGTCAATTTTCCAAGCAGGCGATACACTCTCACTCCTCGTTCCGTTTTTAAAATATCATGGTGTTAGAGATATAGATTTAAGAACTGTGTCAGAAAAAGCACGACTCGTGAATGGAGCACCTGAAACTATAGCCACACTTAAAAAAATGGGCGCAGAAGAGTTTGTGCTTTCTACCAGCTACGATGGCACCTCATATGTTAACTCTACCAGCTTTATTCATCATGCAGACCGAGTAGGAAAAAGTGCTGGAGTTGATGCAGAAAATATTTATGCTACTCATCTGGATCTTAATTCTTTGATGCTGAATCGAACATCACGAGAAAAAATAGAAATAGCGCAGTACATGATATTAGATTTGAAAGATCGTCCTGAAATACTTGCCACATATCTCACTCTACTTGCCACTAAAACTCTCCCAGATGCTGGATATGGAAATCCACTGGAGATAACTAAAGTAATGGGTGGAAAACGAAAAGCAGAAAAGATCCAAGAAATTATGGGAGAAGATGATGATTATTCAAAAGTCGTAGTAGTCGGTGACAGCATTACGGATCGAGACATGCTTCAGTTAGTCAAAGACAGAGGGGGTCTGGCTATCGCGTTTAATGCTAATCTACACGCACTTTCTCATGCAAATGCCGCACTTGCTACGACTGATATGCGCGACATTATTCCGCTCATACAATCCTTTTGGGAAAACGGCCTAGAAAGTGCGAAAAAATTTGTAGAAGATGATGCGAGCAAGATAAGCATCAGCCCGAGAAAAGAAGGACCTCCTGTGGCAGAATCAGAAAAGAGATACCATCTGAGCTGGTTAGGACCTGAAGCAAATCTCGCAGCTACCGAGGCTATTCATGCGAGGTCTCGTTCTCTCGTTCGCGGAGAAGCTGCCAGATTAGCCTAAATGGTATAATTAAAAAATGATAAAAGCAGTAATCTTTGACATGGATGGCCTCATGGTTGATAGCGAACCACTCCAATCTCTCGCATTTGAAGAACTAGTTAAATCATACGGGAAAACTCCGATACCTCATGAACATGGCCTCATGCAAATGGTGGGACTGGGCGGAGATGATAATTATATAATGGTACGAGAAAAACATAATATAGAAGACAACATATCTGTTTTACGAGAAAAAAGATTACCCATTTATTTTAAAATTCTCGGCGAAAAAGTTACTCCCATGCCAGGATTACTGGAACTTTTAAAACTACTGAAAAAAGAAGAATTCAAAACCGCAGTAGCATCATCGTCTCATATGTATCAAATTAATTTGGTTTTAGAAAAGCTTAATATCGCTTCGTACTTTGATAAACTAGTATCCGGTACAGAAATGCCGCACCACAAGCCGTCTCCAGATATTTATCTCGAAGCAGCCAAGCAGCTCGATCTAGAACCACGTGAATGTGTAGCACTAGAAGATTCTTCAGTCGGCGTACAGTCAGGAAATAGTGCAGGAATGAAAGTTATCGCAGTCCCATCCACATATACCATCACTCAAGACTTATCAAAAGCTGATAAAATAGTAAATAGCTTAACTGAAGTAACCCTAGATCTTATCCATTCTCTATGAGTCAGAAAAAAATTACATACGAATCAGTCGGAGATAATTACGAAACGAAAGATCCGATAAAAAAACTCTTTCAAGAGTCCGCTCGCGCCACTGGAGAAAACCTGAAAACTCACGGCTTTTCTGAAGTCTCAGATTCCCGAGGTGAATCAGCATACGTATGGGAACAAGGAGATGTCTATATGGCATCTGTTATCGAAGGACTCGGAACGAAAAATCTCATCGCTGATGGGATGAGAATTATTGCAAAAAAATCCTATTATGACATTATCGCTCACGATACCGTCGCTACAATTATCAATGACCTCATTACTGTCGGTGCTACGCCACTCACACTTCATGCATATTGGGCTATCGAAGATAACGAATGGCTATACGATAAAACACGTATGACGGATCTGATCACCGGATGGAAAGATGCATGTGATATCGCGGGTGTCTCATGGGGTGGAGGAGAAACAGCGACGATGAAACAGATAGTCGTCAAAGACGTAGCAGAATTTGGCGGATCAGCGATCGGAATTATAAAAAACAAAAACCACTTGATCACTGATAAAAAATTAACCAGTGGAGATAGAATTATTTTTATAAAAAGTAATGGGGTGAATGCGAACGGTATTTCGCTCACTCGAGCCATAGCCAAAGAGTTACCAGATGGATACGCGACGCTATTACCAGACGGGACTACCTATGGCGAAGCACTCTTAACGAAATCAAATATCTATGCCAAAACTATTCAGGACTTACAATCTGCAAATATCGATATTCATTATGTGTCCAATATCACCGGACATGGCATGAGAAAGGTTATGCGCGCCAGACCAGATTTTACCTATATCATAGAAACAGTATTTGACCCCCAAGAAATATTCTTATTTATCCAAAAGCATGCAGGTCTTTCCGATGAAGAGATGTATGGCACCTATAACATGGGACAAGACTATGCGATATTTGTACCAGAAAAAGACGCAGAAAAAACTATCGAAATAATTAAAAAGAATAATTTTGATGCTATAAATGCGGGCTATATAGAGACAGGGGAGCGAGAAGTACGGCTACAATCTAAAAACATAACCTTCAAAGGCGATACGCTAAATCTTCGATGAAAAAAGTTTCCTTCTTAAGTAATCAGCAGACAGTCACTGGAACGCTTCATTTTCCTGAACTTGTAAAAGGTCTGCCTGTTGGCAGGCAAGGTAAAAATCCCGCAGCTCTTTTTATCCATGGATGGATGAGCAATGAAGACGGATACTATCCGAGAGCGAAAGCATTAACTGAACTAGGCTTTGTTTGCCTCACTATAAATCTCCGCGGACATGGAACCAGTAGCGGAAAACTGCAAGACTATTCCCGAAAAGACCACGTGGATGATTCACTTGCAGCGTACGATTTCTTGGCAAGTCAAACCTCTGTTGATGCAAATAACATCAGTATTGTCGGAGCTAGTTATGGAGGATATCTCGCTGCAATCGTGGCAGAAAAACGAAAGATTACCGCTCTTGCCCTTCGCGCACCAGCTCTGTACCCAAATACAGACTTTGACAAACCGACAGTAGATTTATTAGAAGATCGGGAGGATGAATTCTTCCAAAACTTCGAACCGGAAATAGATAACTTTGCTTTACATGGTGTTAAAAATGTAAATTCACTTCTCCTTATCGAATCTGAACTCGATCAAATCATTCCGCATAGAATTATCGAACTGTATAAAAACCCAGTAAAAGATAAAACAAAACTAACTCATAAAATCATAAAAGAAGCCGACCATCAATTATCAAAAGAGGGGTGGAAGCAGGAATATATAGAACTACTAAAGGGGTGGTTTGGGGATGTGGATAACTTTACTCCCACTCCATAGTGGCTGGAGGCTTGGTGGAAATATCATATACTACCCGGGAAATTGCCGGTACTTCATTTACTATTCGAGATGAAATCTTTTGCAAAACATCGTAGGGGAGCCGTGCCCATGTGGAAGTCATGATGTCTTTCGATTCTACGACTCGAAGTGCGATAACCTCACCGAAAAATCTCCCATCCCCCTTTACCGCCACAGACTCTGCTCCTGTCATAACCGGAAAAGACATAAATACTGACTTGAGTAAATCTGCTTTCTCAAGCTCTTCGAGTAAAATTGCGTCTGCTTGTTTTATTTTTTGTAATCTCTCGGGCGTGACTTCTCCACGAATTCTCACTGCATACCCTGGTCCTGGAAATGTCTGTTTCCAGATAAATTCATCTGGTAATCCAAGCTTTTTCCCGATAACTCTCACTTCGTCTTTATAGAATTCTCTCAGCGGCTCTATGAGAGATAATTCCATATGCTCCGGAAGTCCTCCGACGTTATGGTGACTTTTTATCTTATCAGCATGTTTACTGCCTTTACTTTCTATAACATCTGAATAAATAGTGCCTTGCAAAAGGAACTTGACGGGCTTGCCAGACTCAACCAGCTTGTCCATTTCTCGCTCGAAAATTTCGATATAAAAATTGCCAATAATTTTTCTTTTTTCCTCAGGATCAGTAACTCCCGACAGTCTCCCCTGCATCTCCCCCACCGCATCTACTACTATAGGCTTAACGTTGTGTTGGGCGAAAATCTTTTTAACAAACTCTCCTGTCCCCTCTCGCATAAGTCCGTTATCGACATATATGGGGATAAATTGGTCTCCTATCGCCTCCCCTGTTAGTATTCCTGCCACTGTCGAATCCACTCCACCAGATACTGCTCCGATGACTACCCCATCCCCCACTGTGTCTTTAATATCTCGTTTTAACTTTTCGATATCGATAGTATGTTCTGTTTTTTTCGCTCCAGTTATTTCTATAAAGTTACGAAGAATTTGGTCTCCGTTCTCTGTATGCTCCACTTCTGGATGAAACTGAACGCCATAGATTTTCTTTTTTTCATCTGCCACAAATGCAAATGGCATATGATCGGTCATACCGATCGTCTCAAATCCATCTGGAAATTTAATAATCTCATCCCCATGACTCATCCAGACGGTAAACTCCTCAGGTAACTTTTCAGTAATTTTTAATTTTGAACTTTTAACTTTTAACTCGGCCGGTCCATATTCTTTTCTTCCAGCTACCACTTCCCCACCAAGAAGCTGTGCAGTTAATTGAAGTCCATAGCAAATACCCAGTATGGGGAGATTAAGTTCAAATATTTTAGGTTCGATGGTTGGCGCGCCAGCATCATAAACAGAAGATGGACCCCCAGAAAGAATGATACCGTTGGGTTTGGTGAGCTTAACGTCTGAGAGCGCATTTTCGGGCGTCGTGATGTGGGCTTGACTGCCAAGCTCTTTAATTCTACGAGCTATGAGGTGTGAAGTCTGAGATCCGAAATCGACTACTAGGATCATAACTTATTATACACTCCAGGTGATTAGTTGACAAGAGTTTATCACTTCTGTATACTCGCAAAGGGAAATTTTAATGCCTGTTTATTCAGACGTTGCCAAAGATCTACACGACATCTACACGAAGAACCGAATAATAATCGGCACCTCCGCCTCACAGCAAAAACCATCAGCACGAAAAAAAACTATAGCCGTAGTCGGGATCGCTCTCGGAGATGAAGGAAAAGGACGCCTCGTCGATAATAGAATTCAATCACTCCTAAAGAAAAAGTCTACTAAGCATGTGTATGTCGTTCGTTTTCAAGGAGGAAACAACGCTGGCCACACGATAGAAAAAGAGGGAGTAAAACTCGCTCTGCACCTTATCCCCTCTGGCGTATTTTACAAAGAAACTATCGGTATTATGGACCGAGGTATGTTTATCCATGTAGAGGATTTACAAACCGAAGTTGGGTATGTAGAAAAAGCGATCGGAAGTCTTAAAAACCGCCTCTTCTTATCTGACGAGGCCATTTTCTCATCTGATTTGGAACGCGCTGAAGAATGGCTTAACCGCATAAAAGCAGGGCAGGCTGCTGGCGGAACCGGTCGCGGAGTCGCACCATCATACGCTCATGCGATTGATCGACTGGGACTAAAGATGTTTGATTTTTTATCCGATGGGTGGACTGAAAAACTCGGTGATCAATATGATCGATATGTAAAAGAATTTAAAGCATATGGTATTGATCTAAAGATAGTTGAAGTACCAGACTTTTTAGCAACGATTGCAGCAGGGTCTGAAAAAAAACGAAAAGTAGGCAGTAAAAAAGAATTTTTATCTAGACTTGAAACAGCCAGGAATTGGCTAGTCAAACGAAAAATGATTATCAACACGTTTCTTGTCCATAAAAAAATAAAAAATGACTCTTCTATCGCGATTCTTTTCGAGGGCGCACAAGCTACGGGACTTGATCCATGGATTGGAACTAGACCAGATGTTACCTCGACTAATACATCCGCATATGGAATCCGAGATGGCACTGCGTTCTGGCAACCATTTGAAGTAGAAAAAAAGGTCGGCGTATTTAAAATTCCTTATACTTCCAGTGTCGGTGCTAGACGCATGCCTACTCACATCGATCTCCCAAAAGACCTGAAAGACTTACCGAAGAATCCATCGCTTGACCAAGAATGGGGCGCATATGTCCGTGAAACTGCACATGAATACGGCACGACCACCGGACGACCTCGAGATATTAACCATCTCGATCTTCCATTTCTCTCATACAACGCCAAAATGTCTTATATTGACGTACTTGAAGGAACTCATCTGGATATAGCACGAGAAGACACTAAGATCAAAGTGTGTACACATTATGTGAATAAAAAGGGAGAGATAGTTCCCTATCAACCAGGACTCAGATATCAAAGAGACATTACTCCCATATACATAGAGCTACCTGGATGGGACGGCAGTCTCTGTAAAAAGGCCAAGAAAGTTACAGATTTACCACTGAACGCTCGAAAATATCTAAGCTTCATCCAGAAAAGAATGGGACTACCCATTGTCGGAGTTACCACTGGATCTCTGCGGGACAACATCGTCTACTTCGAAGGATATTAAATCCTATTGTCATGCCGAACTTGTTTCGGCATCTCCCTGTGTCTAGAACTTGCCCCGCCGTAACGGGGAGATCCCGAACTAAATTCGGGATGACACCTAAAAAGGTTAGTAGTTTTCTCCAGGGTTGGTAATAAGTACGTCATGTGGATGGCTTTCAGAAAGCGATGCCTGGGTAATTTGGATAAACTTTCCTTTTTCTGCTAATTCTTCGATCGTTTTCGCTCCTACGTAATACATTCCTGATTTTATGCCACCAAGTGCTTGATCCATGAGTTCTTTTACCGTTCCCTTTACCGGAACTAGTCCTTCTACTCCCTCTGCCACTAATACTCTATCTTTATAACTTTTTCCATGATATTCATCTTCTGACTTTACTGCTGCACCTTTTTGCATCGCCCCAACCGACCCCATGCCACGATATGCCTTAAACGTATATGTTTCTTTTTTTGATTTAAAAATACTTTGGAAACGCTGAGGTACCTGTTCAGGAGTTAGCTCCACGATTTCCCCAGGTGCCTCCTGTGCCGAAGCGAAAAAACTTCCCATCATGATGGCCGATGCGCCTGCTGCGAGCGCTTTTACTATATCACCAGAATATTTAATGCCCCCATCAGCGATGATAGGAACTCCGTGCTTTCGCCCTGCACGAACAGCTTCAAGTATTGCTGTTATCTGCGGAACTCCCATACCGGAAATAATACGAGTAGTACAAATCGCACCTGGTCCCATTCCGACACGCACTCCATCTGCTCCTGCTTTTATAACTGCCTCTGCCCCATCAAATGTAGCGACATTTCCACCGATTACCTGAAGATCTTTATAGGTATTTTTAAGATATGAAATCGCATCGAGAACTGACTTCGTGTTGCCATGTGCTGAATCCACAATTACGACTGATACGCCAACCTCCACCAATGCTCTCGCTCGATCTTCAAATCCAGTAGCTCCGATAGCTGCTCCGACTAACAAATTCTGGCTTCTCACTTCTTTCACCATACGCGCCTGATCTGCTACAGATAGGTTGCGATGAATAATACCGATACCACCCAAAGAAGCCAGTGCGATAGCCAATTTAGCTTCGGTAACAGTATCCATGGGAGAAGAAACAAAGGGAATATCGAGTGTAATTTTCTTCGTTAATTTGGTTTTTAAATGTATCTCGCTACGAGAAAAATCAGCATGTCCAGGGATAAGCAGTACGTCGTCAAAGGTGTAACCGATGGGAAATGAAGTATTTTGGGGCTCCATAATTTACTATACAATGAGGCGCCTTTTTTGTCAAGAAATGCTACTACTGAAAATTCATGTTTTTCATAGTTTTTTAACTCACAGGACTGAGCTCTCTCAACTCTCCGTTTAATAATTTCGGAATTGAAATCCTGTGCGCTCCAGATGGAACACCTTTAAAAATTGCCTGAGCAATTTCTCCTACATCTGCATGCGTTATAAGTAATACTGTCTCTCCATGGTGTACTTTTTCCAATTCTTTTATGAGAAGACTAATTCTCCGCGCAACGTCATCCGTGGTCTCCGCGTGAAAACCTCTGGCAAGCTCTGGATCTTTTTGATCTGCATCGTATACTATCTGATAATTTGATTTTTTTGTTCCCTCAAATTGACCAAAATCTCGCTCTTGAAGTTCGAACTTCGGAACTACGCTACCATCGTATCCATACTCCTGTCTAAATTCAGAGGCAGACTCCCTACATCTCTGAAAAGGAGAAGCATAAATTGCGCCTATATGAATGCCGTTACTTTTTGCTACTTTAGCTGCTTGTTTCATCTGCTCTCTTCCTTTACTCGTAATACCAAAGTCTTCGATACCATTTAGGGGACTGCTTATGATTACACCTTGTTCATTTGCTACGCTCTCCCCATGCCTCAAGACTAAATAGCGATTCCTCAGTCTTTCAGAAGAAAATAAACTTGAGTTTTCTTGCCAACTATCCATAGCTAGTTTTATTAGTAAGAGCATATCAGGCACTACTCTTTCTTCATACCTTCCAAAGTTCTTCACTATAATATGTGCTCCAGGGAAAATAATCGCTGATCGCTCGTCTTTAGATAACCTAAACGCTACTTCTTCAGGTGATTTTATAAATAAATCAGGTGAGCGTCTCTGTAGCCTTCTCTCTCTTTCTTTATCAGGAGTATATAGTCCAACAACGAGAGCATTTTCAAGCACAGAAGACGGTTGAATACTTGCTGGATTTTTCACGATAACATTATTAGCAAAAAATATGGGTAACTTTCCAAGCGTTGGTTTTTCCAGACCAAATGGCTCAGTTCTACCACCTTCCATTGTCTTGATACCATACAGTCCGAGGCCTCCATCCTGAAGGAGGGTTTTAAATTCTTCAGAAGAGGAGTGAAATACTTCATGCCCATCATCAGAGCGAAGTGGACGAGTAATTACTCTTCTTGGAACACTAATCTTTCCTGCGAAATGAGCATCTTGAGTAGAAGCATCTATAACCGCTTTTTGTATTGTTGATTTACCACTTGCAGAAGATCCGACAAAAATGACAGATGAAACTTCATCTAATTGCGAAAGGTTTCTTGTCCTAACCCTAAGAGAGTCCATTCTTGCTTCTCGGATTGCTTTTGCAAGTTTATTTTCTCCCTGTCCTCTTGCTGTTTCTGTATTTATAGCCATAAAAAAACCTCTCGTAAAGAGAGGTTTGCCTTCTCACCTAGTAAGTGGACTAATCCTTCCCTTTACGGGTTGGGTTTAGCACCGTTTCAATTTTGAGCGGTTGCCGGATGGGTCACAGAGCCAATTCTCTCGCCATCACTCTTGATTAAAGCGATTGTATCAAAAACAGTTGTTCTCGACAAGCTCGAACTATAATTGCTACTATAGTAGTATGTTAGCCACAGTAAATTCTTCTGCGGTGGTGGGACTTAACGCTGTCCCTATCGAAGTGGAAATAGATATTTCCGCCCAAGGCCTCCCCTCTTTTACCATCGTCGGATTACCAGATAAAGCAGTCGAAGAAGCGAAAGAGCGCGTCAGAAGCGCACTAAAAAATAGTAAAGCGGATTTTCCAGCGAAACGCATTACAGTAAATCTCGCCCCAGCAGACCTGCCAAAAGAAGGCGCCTCATATGATCTCCCTATCGCACTTGGGATTCTTCTCGCATCAGAGCAATTAAAAGGCGACTTCACCACCAGTCTTTTCCTCGGCGAACTATCTCTGGACGGACGACTTAGACACGGAAACGGCATACTTCCCCAGATAATTATGGCTAAAGAAAAGAATATCGATACAGTATTTGTCCCGAGTATGAATGCGCAGGAGGCAGCGATCATAAAAGACATAACAGTGTATCCAGTCGCTACTCTCACTGAACTTTTTAAGCACATTACAGGACTCAAACTTATAGAACCCCAGAAACATATTTCTCATGAAACTCTGTTATCACAGGAGTCTTATGAATTTGATATGCATGATATTCGAGGTCAGGAACAGGCAAAGCGCGCATTTGAAATCGCAGCAGCAGGTGGACATAACATGCTACTAAAAGGCCCTCCTGGTTCTGGAAAAACACTGCTCGCTAGAACTCTCCCCTCCATCCTTCCCCGCTTAACACTTGATGAGGCGCTGGAAGTTACGAAAATTTATAGCGTTTGTGGCATGCTCGATAAGCCTCTTATTACTACCCGTCCATTCAGAAGTCCTCATCACACCACCTCCCACATCGGACTTATCGGTGGAAGTGCGACGCCAAAACCAGGAGAGATCTCACTAGCCCATCGAGGGGTTTTATTTTTAGACGAACTACCAGAATTTCCCCGTCATGTTCTCGAGGCACTTCGTCAACCACTGGAGGATGGGATCGTAACGATCGCCCGCGCGAATGGTCGCGTCGCATTTCCTGCTAAATTTATGCTGGTCGCCGCACAAAACCCGTGCCCCTGTGGATACCTGGGAGACAAAACACACTCGTGTTCCTGTAGTACCTCTCAAATCTTACGCTATCAGAAAAAAATATCAGGGCCACTTCTTGACCGCATCGATATACATCTCGAAGTTCCCGCAGTAAAAACAGATAAGCTCACTGATCAGGAAGAAAACATGAATGAAACATCCGAGTCCATCCAAAAGAGAGTCCAAAAAGCCCGCGACTTTCAAACCAAACGGTTTGAAGAATTGAACATCACTTGTAACGCAGAAATGTCCCAAAAAGAAATTAAAAAGTTCTGTGAATTATCGAAAGAGTCGCATACGCTCCTTCAGCTTGCAGTCACGAAAATGAATCTATCTGCGCGCTCATACTATCGCATCATCCGGCTCGCCCGCACCATCGCTGATTTAGAAAATAAACTAGAAATCGCTCCCTCTCACATCGCAGAAGCGCTCCAATATCGTCCAAAAACTGATACACTCTTCTAATGATTAAGCGTCTTATTTCTGTCGTTATTTTTCTCTCTCTTTTCGCGCTTTTTTATCATCCGATTACTGCCATAAACCAAGACCTCGGCAGACATCTATTAACCGGCAATATTATTTTGTCGACCAAAACTATTCCTACCGTTAATCTTTTTTCCTATACTCATCCCGATTTTCCTTTTATCAATCATCACTGGTTTTCAGAAGTTATCTACTCACTCCTCTACTCTATTTCTGGTTTTCATGGCGTACTTATTTTTTCAACTGCAATTATATTGCTTTCATTTTTTCTTCTCTACAAATTTGTTTATAAAGATGCGTCAACCTTTGGTCTTATGGTAGCTTCCATTTTTTTCTTAGGACTTATCGCTGATCGCACTGATGTACGCCCTGAAATTTTCAGCGCACTCTGTATCAGCATTTTCTTAACCACATTATTTTCATTTCAAAAACATCCCTCGAGAAAAATATTTTTTCTCATTCCTCTACAAATCCTCTGGACCAACATGCATATCTACTTTCCTATCGGACTTTTTCTCATCGGTATTTTTCTGATCAATGATTTTATAACAAACAAATATAAACTAAATCAAAAACTATTCTTTGTCACTATTGGCGTTACACTTGCGACTCTCGTAAACCCTCACGGAATCACAGGCGCTCTATATCCATTTGTCGTCTTACAAAACTATGGATACTCAATAGAAGAAAATCAAACCATGCTCTTTCTTTGGAAGCTTTTAGGAAAACAGAATATTATTATTTATTTCATCGGATCCCTCTGGGCGGTTTGCACACTCCTTTTTTCAACTCATAAGAAAAATTTTGTCTATTGGTCACTTATATTGTCCGGCATTATCCTCACTTACATGCAGGAACGAAACGAACTCTTGCTTGTTTTGTTTTCTTTCATTCCGATGACTGCAGTCACTACTGATGTTTTAAAAAACATTTCTAAAAACTCAAAAACGTTACTTACCGTAGTGCTTTTGGGAACTCTTTTCTGGGTAGTAACTCCCTATATTCAAAACCGAGGACTTGGATTTGGACTTCCCGAATATGCGAAAAATGGAGTGGATTTTATGATAAAAAATAAAATTACTGGACCTATGTTTAATAACTTTGATATCGGTAGCTATCTCGAATATCGCCTATATCCAGAGGGAAAAGTTTTTATCGATGGCAGACCCGAAGCATATCCCTCCTCATTCCTTCAAAGTGAATATATTCCCATGCAGGAAAACCCTACCGTGTTTGAAAAACTAGACGAAAAATATGGATTCAACGCCGTTTTCTTTTTCTATCCAGACCAAACCCCTTGGGCAGCACAATTTACTAAGAGTATCATCTCAAACCCGAAGTGGTCACTCGTGTATCTGGATGGCAATACCATAATTCTTCTGAAGAAAAATGAAAAGAATAAAAAGTTAATTTCAAGTTTTGAAATGCATCCTGACAGCCTTCACATATCCGATGATCTAAAAAATAAAGAGGTAGTTAGCCATCTTCTTTTCTTATTTAGCAATCTTGAATGGAAAAACGAACTAATTCAAATGGTGGAAAAAACGATACAGATTGACCCGAACAACTGCTACTCTCTTTATTATCTAGGAGCAAATGGAACAAATGAGGCTTTACGAGGAATGTACGCACAAAGATTTACAACGCTGTGTAAATAACTACGCTTCTTTACTAAAACGAGTACCAATACCCAGACTACTTAACTGCATTTCCCTACTTGCTTGCTGCTCTGCTGCTTTTTGCGCGCTATCTCCTGCACTATCAATATGACGAGATCGCGGTTCATAGATCACTTTACTCGTCGTTACGGCTCCATCTATAAATGGACTCGGTTTTATTATCGCGCCTGAATCACTACGCAGTGACACCTTACTCGCCATTCCGCTGTTATCTGACGTTACTAATGCTGTTCCCAATATTCCCATGAAATTAGCATATCATAGGCATGCAAATCCCCTATATAACTTCCTCTATGCTACAATAGATTACGATGAAACCTGGCCTCTCTGCCTCCCAAGCTCACTCACTCCTACAGCAATATGGATACAATGAGATAACAGCCAAGCACAATGCCTCTCCTCTCCTTCTCTTCTGGTCTCAATTTCCAACTGTCATAAACGGTATTTTAGCGCTTGCTGCCTTGCTTTCTTTTTTTGTCGGTGATGCTATCGATACGATATTTATCTTCGCCATTCTCTTTCTAAATGCTGTTTTGGGGTTTTATCAAGAATATCGAGCAGAAAAATCTCTGGAAAAATTAAAAGCCATGCTCAACCCACTGGTTCGAGTGATCCGTGATGGAAAAGAACAACAAATTAGTAGTCGCGATCTTGTGCCAGGAGACATCGTATTTTTATTTGAAGGCGAGCGCGTACCCGCAGATGGAGCCATCACAAAAACTAACCACTTAGAAATTGACGAATCAGTCCTAACCGGCGAATCTCTTCCTGTTGAAAAAGAACCCAAAGCTCAAATCTTAAGCGGAACACTCGTAACAAAAGGGAATGGCTATATGGTTGTTGAGAAAACCGGCATGACCACTCGATTTGGTCAAATAGCAGAAACGCTTGCTACAGTCGAGGAGGATACCTCCCCACTAAAAAAACAGGTAAACGGATTAGGAAAAGTATTATCTGCTGTCGCTTTTTTATTCGCTTTTTTGGTGGTACCCGTCGGTCTTTCTCAAGGGAGAGAACTCTTCCCCCTTATCCTGTTATCGGTAAGTGTGGCTATAGCTGCTATACCCGAGGGACTTCCAGCTGTTATCACCATCGCACTCGCAATCGGCACCAGTAAGATGGCGAAAAAGGGCGCCATCATACGAAAGTTGCCAGCTGTGGAAACACTTGGATCTGTTCAGATCCTTCTTTTCGACAAAACAGGCACACTCACCCAAAACAAAATGCAGGTGAAGGAGCACTGGACACTCGTGAAAAATAGCCTACCGAGACTTTTCATGTCTTGCGTAGTCGGAAATACCGCAACTCTTATCGAAAAAGGGGTTCCTAACGAGTACGATGTGATCGGCGATACCACTGACGGCGCACTACTTCTCTACGGACATAAAAATGGTCTAAAGCAAGAAGTTCTGGAAAAAACAGGGAAACTCATAGATGAGTATGTTTTTGACCCAATCACTAAAACCATTACGATCGTCTGGCAGGAGGGAGATAATCAGACAGTATTTATCAGAGGTGCACCTGAAGAGGTTTTGGGAAAAAGCATCGTGACAGAAAAAGAACGAAAACAAATAACAGAAATGTATGAGTCCTTTGCGCTAAAAGGACTTCGCGTAATCGGATTTGCGACGAAAACCAAAAAACATGGCCATACATCTCGAAAGCATCTCGAGAACAACCTTACTTTTTTAGGACTTATCGGAATCTACGATCCTCCACGCCTTGAAGCCAAACAGGCCATCTTATCCGCTAAGGAGGCAGGAATACGCCCGATCATGGTAACGGGAGACAATGAACTTACTGCGTTAACCATCGGAAGAGAAGTAGGTCTTATAGACGAAAACGACCATGTCATTACAGGAAACGAATTATCCAAGATTTCAGACGATGAACTGTCTCTTCTTCTGGATACTACGAACGTATTTAGCCGCGTACAACCAGAGGATAAACTCAGGCTCACTTCCCTATTTAAGAAAAAGGGGTATATCGTCGGAGTTACAGGAGACGGAGTAAATGATGCACTTGCTCTAAAGCGTGCAGATGTCGGCATCGCTATGGGAATTGGCGGAACAGACGTCGCCAAGGAAGCAGCAGATATCGTACTTACCGATAATAACTTTGCTACGCTCGTCCACGCTATTATGGAAGGACGAGTTATCTATAATAATATCAGCAAAGCCATCGTGTATCTTCTCGCCGGCAACCTATCTGAAATCCTGTTTGTTCTCCTCACTGTCGCATTCGGACTTCCTGTCGCACTGTTGCCCACGCAAATTCTATGGATAAATCTCGTCACCGATGGTATCCCTGCACTCGCGCTCGCCAGTGACACCGGCGATTCGAATGTTGTCCATCAAAAACCGAGAAACATCAGTACCCCTATTCTCACACCACAACGCCTACTATTTATCCTAACGGTCGGCGGAACCATAGCCATAATTTTGTGCTTTGTATTTTATGTTATTAACCTAAACGGAAATAGCACACTTGCGCGAACAGTAACGTTTAACTTATTAGTAGCACTTCATCTGTGTGCTGCATTCATCGTGCGAGGAAAAAATTGGTACCGAAAAAATCCTCTCCTTATGTACGGAACCATCGCGACAATTGTCCTCCAAGCCATGATTACCCTTATTCCATCACTGCAGGAAATTTTTCATCTCGGTTTTAACTAAAGAAGCTCATCCTTAAGATTTTTCGGAAGTGGATGCTTTAGATGATGATATGCATGCACAGTCACTACTCTTCCTCGAGGAGTTCGTTTTAAAAAACCTATTTGCATGAGATACGGCTCGATTACATCCTCTATCGTTTGACTATCTTCAGTAATATTAGCTGCGAGCGTATCTAAACCGACTGGCCCCCCGTTATGTTTTTCGATAAGAACAGTCAAAAGCCGTCTATCTGAGTCATCAAGCCCGAGCGGATCTACGTCGAGCAGTCGCAATGCTTCATGTGTCAGATCGCTTGTGATCTCTCCACTCCCCTTCACTACTGCATAATCACGGGCGCGCTTCAAAAGTTTCAATGCGATACGTGGCGTACCTCTTGCACGCTTTGCCAGCTCACTCATACTATCCGGATCAATTTTTATCTCCAGTTTCTGTGCTGCTTTTTTTATGATTTCACTCAAGTCGTCAACTTCATAAAACGACAGCCTATGCGTAACCCCAAATCTATCTCGTAGTGGCGCAGAAATTAGACCAACCCGAGTCGTGGCACCAATGATAGTAAATTGTGGGAGATCGAGCCTGAGAGTTCGCGCAGACGGTCCTTTTCCAATTACGACATCTAGTGCATAATCTTCCATAGCTGGATAGAGTGTTTCCTCAATTGTCTTATGAAGCCTATGAATTTCATCTATAAAAAGCACGTCTCCTTTTTCCAGATTAGTCAGAATGGAGGCAAGATCTCCAGTTCTTTCAATCGCTGGACCTGAAGTAATTCGGATATTTGCCCCCATTTCGCGGGCAATAATGTGTGACAGTGTCGTCTTCCCAAGCCCCGGAGGTCCATAGAGAAGTACATGTTCAAGCGCCTGTTTACGTTTCCGAGCTGAAGCAATAGCTATAGATAATGCCTCTTTTACCTTCTGCTGCCCCTGAAACTCACTCCAATCCTGTGCACGCAAAGAAGTAAAAAGCACCTCTTCTTCAGGCAACACATTTTCAGTTTTCTTCAATTCCTCCGTAGGCTTTTGCTTCTTCATGTTTAATTTAAAATTAAAAACTTATTTCCCGAGCTGTCGCAATGCCAGCTTTATTTTCTTCTCAGTTGGAAGCGCCGAATCAATCTCTTGCAGTGCCACTGCTGCCTCCTGATCAGAGTAACCAAACGTTTTCAATGCCATTATAACGTCTGAGTTTTCAGACGAATCATCGCTGGTCAAATCCAAATCTTTTCCTCCTCCTACTTTATTTTTCAACTCTATAATTATCTTCTGGGCATTTTTTCTTCCCAATCGCGGTACTGCAGTAAATGTCTCCACATTTCCATTTTTTATGGCACCAATTATGTCACCACTACTATACAAAGAAAACATACCTACTGCAGTTTTGGGACCAATACCAGAAACGCTTATAAGAAGTTCGAAGAGTCTCAGGTCCTCAGCTTTTGAAAAACCATACAGCTCCAACATATCTTCTCGCACATGTGTATAAGTAAATACTACGACCTCACTCCCCAGTCCAGAAATTTTATTTAAAACATCACGTGCGACTAAAACTTTGTATCCAACTCCACCGGTATCGATGAGGATATAGGGGTCATTTCGAAGAACTACTGAACCTCTGACCATGCCAATCATAATTGAATTTGATTATAACATACGAGCAGAAGTCATTTTTCGTGAAAAGCCATGCGTTATGGCTATCGCCAATGCGTCTGCGGTGTCATCAGGAGTAGGAACTTTCGATAATTTCAAAATGGCTTTCACCATCTGCCCTACTTGAGATTTTTCTGCCTTACCATATCCAGTTACTGCTATCTTTACCTCTCCCGGTGAGTACTCTCCGACTTTTAAGTTATGCTGCGCTGCGGATAAAAGCACGACTCCCCGTGCCTGACCCACAGAAAAGGCGGTTGTCACATTCGTGCCAAAGAATAACTTCTCAATCCCAAGCTCATCAGGCTTTTCTTTTTTTATCACTTCAGTAATCTTTGTATATAACTCCTCTAATCTTTTTTCTGCTGTTTGCTTTTGTTTTGTCTCTATGCAGCCATAACTACCAACCACTAACTTCTGACCTATAACATCAACCACTCCCCAACCACACCTTCCAATTCCAGGATCAATCCCAAGTATCTTCATAATTTCCACTTCTTCATGTATTCTACTATAGAACACTAGGACCTGCCTGCCGGCAAGGCAGGGATCCTGAATCAAGTTCAGGATGACAACCCAAGACCAATCTTGTGTTTAACGCCTGTCTCTAGTATAATATAAGCCTATGCCACAACGAGAAAAACTTACCGTCGAAAAACGAACAGTTTTGGGAAAAAATGTAAAGAGAATGCGAAAGCAGGGTCTTTTGCCCGCAAATATTTATGGTAAAGGCTTGGAGTCTACCTCTGTACAAGTACCTACGAAAGAGTTTGAAGCACTTTTTAAAGAAGTAGGAGAAACCGGTCTTATAGATGTCGTCTTAGATGGCCAGTCTCATCCAGTACTCATCAAAAACATTCAAATAGCCTCAGTTACCCGAAAAATTCTCCATGCTGAATTCTATCAAGTAAACTTAAAAGAAAAAATTAAAGCTATGATACCAGTTGAAGTCGTAGGAGAACCAAAGGCAGTAACTGATAAGCTCGGACTATTACTCCAAACATTATCTGAAGTTGAAGTTGAAGCACTACCAGAAGATCTCCCTGAAAAATTTGAACTGAACGTAGAACACTTGGCAACAATTGATGAGCAAGTAACCGTAGCCGACCTAAAGGCACCTCAAGGAGTAGAAATATTGACCGAAGCAGAACAAGTCGTAGCTAAAATTTCAGAATTGGTTTCTAAAGAAGCAGAGGCTGATGCCGCCGCCGCAGAAGCTGCAGCAACTGCTGCATCCACAGAAGGCGAAGCCACAGCTGAAAGCGCAGAGGGCGTATCATCTCCAGAGGGTGAAGGCGAAAAACCAGCTTCAGGCGACGAAAAGACTAAGGAAGAATCAAAATCAGAAGAAAAATAAGAACTACTCCCCTAGTACCTTTTCAAATTCTCTCCCTGGAATAAAATTAGGATCAATTTCCAACGTCTTTTCTAAGTTCACCTTTGCCCTATCTGTATCTCCCAGCCTGTAGTCCGCAACAGCCATCATGAAATAGCCGTCTCTATATAATGGATATGCATGGGTAACCTCTCTCCACTTCTCTCGATCCAGAATCAGATCCTCTCTTTCCATCAAGCGACTCGCAAGTACGTTTTTAGCAGTATAGAGTTCATATCCCTGCCCAATTAGCGCTATAGTGAGCAATGCTGAGATGATTAACACATTTTTCTTAAATGAGTCCACTGCGCGGAACAACGAAAAGAATCGTTCCCCAAACCCCCGTGGTGCTTCGGGAATACTTCGGGAAATACTCGGGGATTCTTTTTTCGCTACCTTTTTTACAATTCGTGGCTTACGTGGCTTCGTATTTTTAACAGACATAATATTATTTGGGCCAACTTGAAATCATAATGGAATCCTCTCCCCCCAGCTTTCCATACATCTCTTCTGTTATGAATGGCATAAATGGATGTAGGAGTTTTAAGAGAGTTACGAATAGCGAATTGAGAACCATAAAGGAATTTTCATCAATTCTGTTCTTAACATCTTCTATGTATTTATCAGCGAATTCATGCCAGATAAACTCATATAATTTTTCAGATGCGAAATTAAACTGATAACTGTCTATATTTTTCGTAACTTCTGTAACCAAAGCCTGTACTTTTTCCACCATCGCCTTATCATTCTCATGCATTGAAATAGTGTCATTCTGGAGCGTAGCGATAGAATCTATTTGAGGGATCCTATCGGTCGTTTCGCTCCCTCCAGGATGACCCGAAGTAGGTCTTTTCATTTCTATAAACCGTGTCATGTTCCAAAGCTTATTCGCAAATTTTCTTGACGCATCGAGCTTCGGATATGAAAGACTTTGATCATTTCCTGTGGCATTTCCATATACGAGCGCAAATCGCACCGCATCCGCACCGTACTGCTCCACCAGCTCCAAAGGATTTACTACATTTCCCTTGCTCTTACTCATTTTTTTCCCATATGGGTCATTTACGAGTCCATGAAAAAGCACATCTTTAAAAGGAACCTCTCCAGTAATATACATCCCCAGCATAATCATGCGTGAAACCCAAGAGCGTAAAAGATCATACCCGGTTTCCATGACCGCAGTCGGATAAAACTTTTCAAAATCACCAGACTTTGTGGTCATAAGTGTCAAGTATGGCCACTGCCCTGAAGAAAACCATGTGTCAAATGTGTCAGTATCCTGTTCTAGATTAGTAGATTCACATCTTGGACATTTATCTGGCTTCTCACCCTCAGTTACTATCCAGTCTGATTTTTTGTCATTCTGGAGCGGATTCGACGAACTCACCGTAAACTCCGCGATAGAATCCTTATGAGAGATCCTATCGGTCGCCTTGCTCCCTCCAGGATGACAAGAGACGCACTGCCAGGCAGGAATACGAATTCCCCATACAATTTGTCTGGAAATATTCCAATCTCGTAAGTTATCCATCCACTGACCATAATGGTTTTCGAAGTTTTTAGGAGTTATTTTTATTTCACTTTTTTTAACCGCTTCAAGTGCTTTTTCTTTTAGTGGACCTACTTTCACAAACCACTGCTCGAGCGGTAATGGCTCCAAAACATTTCTGCATTTATAGCAAAGCCCTACTCTATTTACATATTCTGTATCAATTTTTTCAATTAACCCTTTCGCCTGCATCTCTTCCACTATCGCTGCACGAGCCTGCTTGATATATAATCCCGCAAACTTACCTGCGTGCTCATTCATCTTCCCGTCAAACCCGATTACCTGCTTGAGTGGCAGATTGTGTCTTTTTCCTGTCTCATAATCATTAAAATCGTGCGCCGGTGTTACCTTCACCACGCCCGTTCCGAATTCGGGATCGACCATCTCATCCCCTACTACTTGTATGCTTGCCATACCCAAAACCGTCTCGACCTCTATTACTTTTCCAATGTATTGCTGATACCGAGGATCTTTCGGATGCACGGCGATACCGGTATCGCCAAATTTTGTTTCAGGACGCGTCGTGGCTAAAACAAGCGGTCCATACTTTATGTAATACAAAGGACTTCTTCGTTCTTCGTGTACGACTTCCAAGTCTGAGTAGCCGGTTCCATCAAATGTGCAGTAATTTACCAATCGGTAATCTCGATACACGAGTCCATCTTCATGCATTTTTTTAAACGTTTTATATACCAGCAGGACGATGTCTGGATCGAGCGTATATTTTTGGCGTGACCAATCAAGGGAGAATCCAAGCTTCCTGAGCTGATTCTCTATCCCCCCCTTATTCTCCTCTACATACTCACTGATCATCTTGTAGAGCGTTTCCTGGTCAAAATCAAACCTCGACTTTCCCTGCTCTTTTAGCTTCTTTTCGAAAACGAATTGGGTTTCAGTTCCTGCATGATCAGTGCCCGGCAGCCATAATGCACTCTCTCCGAGCATCCGATGATATCTGATAAGAACATCCTCTACCGCAAACATCGCATGACCGAAATGAAGTGCTCCATTCGCATTTGGTGGCGGCAAAACAATACAATATGGTTTTCCATCTGGGTGAATTTCAGGCTTAAAATATCCTTTTTCTTCCCAATCCCTGTATATTTTCTCCTCAACGTCTCTGTGGTTATATATCTTATCCATTACACTAGATTATAACACGATATCCTAGCTATCTGGAGGCTCGAGGGGTAAATACTATACCTGAGGCCACAAGTGGATACCCATCAGACTTCGGCCATAAATCGATTTCCAGTTCTTTTGCCTCGCGAAATCTTCCCACTACGACCATTCGACCAGAGCTCGCCTCATCTGAGCACTCCACATATTTACCTTGTAACAGCGGTTTTCCTGTTCTCTGCTGATGCGCAGCATCTAATTGAATCCATACC
>CALRDJ010000003.1 GCA_943354875.1 Candidatus Levybacteria bacterium GW2011_GWA1_37_16
CCGCATCTACAATACGCTTGAACGTAAGCGTCCAAAACGGACTGATTTCACGCTCTATAAGATCATTAAGATCTACCTGGATAAATAAGTGTTGCTTATCCTCAAGATATCTGGTGGCTATATCACCGCTATTGAGAAAAAAACGCAAGAAGTTTCCAATCCCTACTCGCTTCATGCCGATAAGCGCCACACAGTGTCTACTTTTTATATGCTGACCTAAGAGCTGAGCATCTTCTTCTCTAAAAGTAATGGGGTATTGGGATTCTATGACCTGATTATCCATGACCATTATTGTAACGTTCCTACGATAAAATCGCAACCACTATACATGTCAGATTTAAGTCAGTCATTTGTTTCGAAGCCGTCAAGCGATAGGAATATCGTTTTGTCATAATCTTCTTATGAAAAGCATCGCAGAGACACCAACTCGCACATCGATACCAGACACTCACTTATCGTGGCGCCTACCTGATTATGAAGTAGGAGAGAAATACACTCAATCAACTGAGTTTGAGGAGAAGCCTGTTAGGGCCATGCAGGAACAACAGCAACAGCAGAGATCATATACTGCTCCGCTATTCAGACCACGAGAAGAACGCAGAGTAACCATAGCGCAGTTTCGTGAGATTACCGGCACGCTTCCACATAGCGATTTTCAACTTAGGCAGTACGGTCGCTATGCGGGAAAACCTTCTAAATAATACCTCTAGGTCGCGCTTTTCAAAGTGTGATATATTTACGGTATGACTAGTGACATTGATACGCTCATTTTCCAAGCGCTTTTTGGAGACGAAGAAACGAAAAAACAAAAACGAAAAAAGATCCGCGACATATCTTTAGAAAAAGGCATAGTTTCTACATCCATTCACCATCTCTATCAGGCATTCGGAACAGGAAAAATTTTTGGATTTACCGTTCCTGCTATCAATATCCGCGCACTTACCTATGATACTGCAGCCATCATATTTGAACTTATGCTAAAACATAATATTGGCGCAGTAGTTTTCGAGATCGCACGATCAGAAATAGAGTATACAGATCAGCGCCCAGATGAATACACGACATCTATTCTTGCCGGAGCCATAAAAGCCGGCTATACAGGTCCCGTATTTCTCCAGGGAGATCACTATCAGTTCAGTAAGAATAAATTTTCTATAGATGCTGATGCTGAGGTAAACCGCATTAAGGAGTTAACGAAAGAATCCATAGAAGCCGGGTTCTATAATATCGATATCGATGCCTCGACCCTCGTAGATCTAGAAAAATCCACACTACCTGAACAACAGAAAACAAATAGCAGAATTACGGCCGAAATGACCAGGTTTATCCGCTCGATACAGCCTGATACTATACAGGTTTCTATCGGCGGAGAGATCGGACACATCGGTGGAAAAAACAGCACAGCAAATGACTTCATCGCATTTATGGATGAATATAAGAAGGAGATTGCAGAGAACGGAATAAGCAAAGTAAGTGTTCAGACCGGAACCTCTCACGGTGGCATTCCAACAACAGATGGCAAGATTGAAGATGTAAAACTCGACTTTTCAGTTCTGGAATCTGTCAGCGAAATAGCACGAGATAGATATGGCATGGGCGGCGCAGTACAGCACGGCGCCTCCACTCTACCAAATGAATTATTTGGAAAATTTGTAGAACATAAAACACTAGAAATTCATTTAGCCACTGGGTTTCAAAATATCGTATATGAAAATATGCCCATCCTACTTCGTGAGGAAATATATGTATGGCTTAAAGATAACCTGAAAGCGGAATGGGAAACAGACTGGACCGAAGAACAATTTTTATACAAAACGAGAAAAAAAGCCTTCGGACCATTTAAAAAACAGCTGTTTACCCTGAGCCTTCAGGATAAACAACCTATTGCCGATGCATTATCTCAGCAGCTAGAATTCTTATTTGAGAAACTAAATACATTTAATACGAGAGAGCTAACTGATCAATTTATTTAAGCGTATGCAGGCAATTTCCCTCACCGACTTCATTCTGGAAGATCAAAAAACCAATCTTCATGCTAGAGGAAATCTTACTCGAATACTGAATGACATCGCAGAAAGTGGCAAAATCATCGGCTTGCATTTAAAAAAAGCAGGGCTTGTGGACATTCTCGGTACTACTGGAGACATAAACACATCAAGCGATGAGGTCAAAAAGATTGATGTATTCAGCAATAATTTGCTTATCAAAACTCTTACTATCGGTGAGCAAGTTGCTACTATTGCCTCAGAAGAGCTGGAAAACCCAATCGAACTCGGCACTGGTGATTATGTCGTTTTTATGGATCCGCTCGACGGATCTGCAAATACAGATGCCAATATTCCAGTCGGTACTATTTTTTCCATCTATCACAAATCAGATTCCATTCTGCAGCCTGGACGAAAGCAAGTCGCTGCTGGCTATATTCTCTATGGCACCAGCGACATATTGGTGTACACCTGCGGTCATGGCGTAAATGGGTTTACTTTGGATCCATCTATCGGAACCTTTCTTCTTTCTCATTCGGACATGAAAATTCCTGAAGACGGCGATATTTACTCGGTAAATGAAGCGAATTCTCCACAGTGGGACGATACGCTCATCAGGTTTATCGAGTCACTAAAAACATCTGGAAAAAGAGCACGCTATATCGGTTCGATGGTAGCAGATGTACACCGAACACTAATAAAAGGAGGATTATTTATGTATCCAAACGATAATAAAAACACGACAGGAAAACTGAGGCTCATGTATGAAGTAAACCCCATGGCATTTCTAGTAGAGCAAGCGGGCGGAAGAGTTATTTCCCATGAAACAACTAATCCACTCGACGCAGTCCCCTCCTCTGTGCATGAGAAGTCTCCCGTTATTCTCGGTAGTAAATCGCTGGTTGAAAACTTCATACACTTCGAAAAATAATTTGTCAGGTTACTGTCAGTAGTTTGTTGTTTCACTGTCAAGAAACATAAAAAAATATATTGCATACTAGTTCTTATGGGAACACCAGTAGAAGCAGCGCCAAGAAGAACAATAGTCAGGCCAGAAAGAAAACCAGTACAGATTATTGATCTCCGAAAAGAACTGCCTAGATCAAGACCAGTAATTTCTGGAGGATCCTCAGACAATGAACCAAAAGAACAGCAAAGCTCTCTTGATTTTATAAATGACCCAGCCAACAAACATGAAGTTGATAACGAAACATATTTACGATTTTCTATCGTAGATGCTGCCGACAGAATAATAGCTAACGAAAAATGAGAAATACACGAGAAAACATAACAGCAATGCCTTTGCCTGTACTTCCTGTAGACGTCCATGTGGATGTAAAGAGAGGAAGACTTTTCTTAGACGGAAGAGAAAGAGTACCTAGTACCACCGTTTTTTCTGCTCGATTAAGCAGGGATGCTGAAAGCACTGGCAAACATTCACCAACTATCTTAACTATTGATGATCGGAAAGCTCCTATTTCAGATGACGAGGCTGCCTTACTAGAATCACATCTTGTTCACAGAGGAGCAAATATCCTTATACGACAAGCGTCTCAGGTAACTGAAGCTACACCCCCTCTCAGCTAGCACGAACACTCTTACTTTTTCCCAAACTCCAAGCGAAACTTCTTATCTGTTGCTGTATCTGAAGATATTGCCACGCTTTGTCCATTACTAATGGCTCCCGCTGGAACTTTTGTCGGCTTAAATGCATCTGGATAAAAGAATGTAAGCGCATACGGAGATGTGTCTGTTCCTGGTTGCTTAAAAAACTTCAAGTCATAGGTAAAAAATTGCTGAGAATATGAAACCTTATGGGGGTGGGCGTATGATATGGTTACTGTCTTCACTGCTCCGCCCTGAGGAACTGTCACGAGAAATCCGTACAGCACCCTCTCCCCTTCCTCCACCTTCTCCACCTCTAGACCTTTTGGAAGCTTAAATGTTTTTGCCTCATATATCCGAGGGTCTGTTATCGCTGGCGTAATAACCTGATCTTCTCCATCTATGCTAACTCCTTGAAGCAATGCACCAAATGGCAATACTACTCGCAGGTAATTTTTATAATCCCCTCCAGGCCATGCATTGCTTTCATTTATATACTTAATTTCGACAGTTGAATGCACTACCCCACTCTCATCGACAGAAACCTGTTGGTTAATTTTTCTTTTTACAAAGTAGTTGGCCTTATTTACTCCTAAATTTGCTTCGCTGATTCCTAAGAAATCATTTACTGTCACTGAATCCTCTTCTCGCTCATCCCAAAGACTTGAAGACATACCATTCACCATGACTATGCTTTGGATACTTGGATCAGCAAATGCTATCATCAGATGTTTTTGCTCAATAGACTCTTTTATGGCTCGTGCTATAAATAGATATGATGTTTTCTTGTCAAAGATTTTCATTTGCAATGCAGTAAATAGTGAGCGAAGAAAATCTTTTTTCTGAGAAGATCCAGCAAATGAATTCTTTTCTGCATGAGTCTGAGTCAGCATATACATGTTATCTGCGCTTACCACCTCTCCGTAATCAGGTACTGATACTGAGCCTATTGCCTGAAGCAGGCTCTTGATAAGCAGTATGTCTACTGCCATAACACCATCTACCACCTCTCCTGTTTCCTGATTCAGGATAAATGCCGCAGCAGAAGCATTACGACTAAAATCCGGATCAAAATTACTATCCCGTAAATACTGGTGAACGCTTGGAATATGTCGCCTGATGGCAAATGGCGGCTCTATGTGCCCCTTCAATTGTCCGTCCGCATCGTATACATCTTTTATAGGAAAATCTACAAGTCGGCCGTTCTCAAACGACGCGATGCCATACGACCCGATAAATCCCCCACCTGGTCGAAGCTCCATATTATTTTGAAATAAAACCAAGTATGATGTTTTTTTTCCAAAGCCTAAGATTTTAGGCGCTGAATCCAGTAGCGTCCCTGAGATATCTACCAAGTAATCTAGTGTGTCAAACAACTCTTCTTTCGTCGATCCATAAAAAAATGCTCCGACTGTGCCCCGCATACGCTCGAAATTATTCTCCGCACGAAGTTTTTGATATAAAATCGTAGCGTTTTTAGCATCATTAACTACTATCAATATATCTGCATCTGGATTCTTTGATTTTCCTGCCAAAATTTCTGTATACCGTATTGCCGCGTTTAGCCCGTATACGCTTGCCTGCGCTGCCTCTTTCTCCACTGAAATAAATGACAATGGCGTGTTTATCATATCTTCCTTCCCAAGATACGAAAATTCTGTCCTTACTATCTCCGATACACTCTCAGTGTGAGTTAATACTGTCGATGCAATACCCGCGCTCCTTCTCGCATCCGAGAGATTACCCTTCTCCGTCTCGCTGAGTGTGTGCTTCAACAGAACCCCACCTGTTACCGCCCCCACACCAGAAACTATCAGAGGAAGAAGGAGAATGAGAACTATAAATATACCTACTGACACAGGGGTAATCATGGGAGCTTTCCTTACATGGCGCATAGTCACCAATGGATTTCTTTTTATACCATCCAGCTGCATATACGACGCTTGTATTCGCTCTCTCAGTGGATATCGATCAAATAAGTATTCACCATTAATTACTGGTAGCTCTACGCGAGAAACATCTTTTCCGAAATCAATTTTTACGTTTGGATCATTTTTTTGTATCTCATGGGCTAACCGAAGAGCTGTAGGCGGATGCTTAGGATAAGCCAAAATAATCGCTTGTTTTTTCGTACTTAATGCTCCTTTTAGTAATGCAGCAACAGCATCCTGAACATGCGTGAACCTTATATGAGACATACCGTCCCCAGGAACCACTATGCGACCTAACGATCGTGCCGAATGCAAAAATGTGTTCACCGGTCCATTATGTATAAACTTTTCTGACCCAAATAAATCTCCGCAAATAACGAGCGATATGTTCGTATAACTACTTATTTTAGAGAAAAGTGGATCAGACAGATCACTATAATGAATAAGCATGACTACCCTCTTCCTGTCTTCATCTGCTTTTTTTAGTACACCCGGGATCATACTTCGAAGCATGCTTTCACCACGATAGATGACAAATATATGAGCATACTGAACACTTGGAATAAAGGCTTTATTTTTTCGTAAAGAAATTACTGTTGTTCGTTCTAAATTTTCTTTTTTCTCAGTTATAAAAACAGCCTGAAGCGAATCATCATGTTCTTGAATCGTTCGTATTAAACAACTTCCTAGAGTGCCCTCGTCATCCAAAACGAGGATCGCCTTTTCTGACACTTGCTGCTCTGATGTAAATGGTGACTTCATAAGGAACCCTAACTGAGATATATCTAATTGTAGGAAAGTTAGGTGAGGTTGTCTAGCGCTTGGTTTACGTAACGATCGGCATCTTTATTATATTCTCTTCTTACGTGGGAGTATTTTAGGGGGATTTCAAGTTTTTTTTCTCTTTCTCGAATAGACGCCATAAGTATTTGAAGAGTTGGGTTCTTCACTCGATATATTCTATTTATTTGTGACATTAAAAGCTCTGAGTCCATAAAAAAAGAAACTTCTTCTATAGAAAGTTTTTCTTTGTTTTCGATAACCCAATCGAGTGCTTGAATAACTGCTGAGTACTCTGCGACATTGTTTGTCGCTACTCCCAATCGGTTTCCAAATCCACCCAATTGCTGACCTTTTTCATCTGTTATAAAAACTCCGGTTGCTGACGGTCCTGGATTTCCCCTACTTCCTCCATCAGTAAAAATTCGTATCTTCATGTTGCGCTTCGCATATAATTTTTATAATAATAGCTTGCCAGGACAACAAAAACAACACATTCGGTAATTCCGGTAATCATTGCTGACGCTAAATATGAACCAATAGGAATAAAAATAATATTTAAGCCCACATTAAAAATAGCGCAGAATAAATACGTCCACATTAAAAACTTTTGTTTTTTCTCAGCTATAATTCCCCACTGCAAAAGACTAGTTCCAAAGAAAAACGGTAACGAAAAAAGTAGTAATCTAAACGATGCTATGGCTCCCACAAAGTCTTGTTTTATAAGTATTATAAGTGGAGCGAGAAACCATAAAACAATAGCAAGCACTACTCCAATTATCATAGCACATACTGTATAGGCAGCCACCATTTTTCCATTTCTTCGAAAATTTTTCTGGTTTTCCAAAAGCATAGGATACAGTGCATTTGATAAAAAAAGGGGGAGCGCAATCAGAAAATCAAAAAACCGATACGACAGTCCATAGGTACCCACATCGGCAGTTGATTTTAGGAAAGACAAAATAAAAATATCTATACGAAAATAAATAAGATTAAAAATAAGCATAAGACCTAGCGGTAGGCTTTTCAAAAAAAGCAATTTTACTTTTAGATGATCAACTTTCATATTTACTTTTTTGTAAATAAATATGAACGACAACAGCGCTGTCACAATAGATCCGACGACAAAACTTCCCACGACAAAAAGAAGAGAGATGTTTGTTAAAAATGCATAGAATATAAACGCCATAGTAACCGAGGAGCCAACGAGCGATATAAGCAATAGAGCGGAATATCGTAGTTCTTTTTGATATATCGATGTGGCTGATAACAAAACTGCCTGTGCTATAAGAGTCAAAGAGAAAATAATCATGCCAGTTTTTACCATAGGAGAAAATCCTATTTCGAAAAAATCACTAAACGGCAACACCACGACAAGCAATGCAATAATTCCTACCGAAGAAAGAGCCAAAAGAATTCGAGCGACCAGTAGATTACCAAAGTTCTTATGGGGATCGTCCTGAAGAGCGATTGCATTCATGCCGAAATCTACCACGAGATAAAGCATGCCGACAGTCGTTGTAATCTGAACAAGCTGTCCGTATCCAGTAACTCCTAAGGCTTGCGCAGTTAAAATGGTAATTAAAAGCGTTATGGATGCGGTGAGGACTTTCTGAATCACTTGATATAAGGTATTGAGGAAAATCTTTTGATGCATGAACTTACCTATTGTATCAGATAGACTCTTTCCTCAGAAGCGGACTCCATGCCAGTCCCAATACAAAGCTGACGATCAAAAGACCCTGCTGACTTGTCAAAAAATAATGATCGGTCATACTCAGAACCAAAACAGCAATTAACGTTGTCCGAAGAACTTTATTTTTTGTTTGAAAAAAAGTTTTCATAAGAAGATATCCCGACAAAGCAAATCCAAAAACTCCTGTTTGGCTTAAGATCAAGAGCATAACGTTGTGAACCGGCTGGTGGGACGAGTGAACATGATTATAAAAATTATTTAACCCAACGCCAAAGAATGGGTGAGACATGGTCATAGAAACAGCATTCTGGATTAACGAAAATCGCATGGATACCGACTCGTCAAAAGATGTTTGGACAAACCTCTCTGTCACGAAGGGAAAGAAAGCTCCTATTCCTACTAGCAAGGTCACCACGCCAATTATGGTTACTTTATTTACCTTTAATTTCTTATATAGAATTACCCACCCAAGGGCTCCCACAACTACTACAAGCGCACTTCTGCTCAGACTCGCAAAAAGCCCGACTATCCCCAGACACATAGATAGTATGTTTAACTTCTTGAGTGGAATAAGATTCTGGAGCATGACACCAATCACCAAAAACCCGCCTAAGACATTCGGGTGAGAAAATGTTCCATAGGGTCTGAGGATTAATGCGCCACCAAGAGATACGTTTGCTGCGCCGGGCGTACTACCTACGATCATACGCTCTCCAAAAAAATAAAATAATCCACCGATGGCACTCTGATGGAAAAATTGAACAACCGCTAAAAGTGACTGAGAGATTAGGCCAAGCGATAGAACCACGAGAGATGCCCTCAAAACCTCTTTACTTGCCACATGTTTTACCAAGGCCCCAAACAATACCATCTCCACAAGTCTTACTAGTCCATATACTCCCGCGCCAGGATTCACAGAGAGCAGTATGCCTATGGAAATAACGACCACCAATGCGAAAAATAGTCGAGTCAATTGAATATTTTTTTTCTTTTTTTTTATCCATTCTAAAAAACACTTACCATGTAAAACAAATTGTGATAGTAATAACACGTCAGTGACATACAGAGTAGGGGAGAGATAATCTACTCGAATTCCATCAACGATAGAAAAATCCGGCCAAAAATGATAACCAAACTGGGTGGGAATAAAAAAGATGGTAATTAAGAAAAGGGGAGTAGAAAAATTTCTGATTTCAATTTTCAATTGAAATTAAGCTCGCGGTTTCACAACTAGAGTTCGATCTTTACCTTCGCCAATAGACTCTGACATGACTTCTGGATCTTCCTGTAAAATTACATGAACAATACGACGCTCCCAAGATTTAAGACTTGGCAGAGCAATCTCACGACTTTCAGCAAGAGCTCGTTCTTTCGCTCCCTGTGCTAATCTTTCTAATGCATCAGTCCTGTTTTTCTTATAGTCACCAACTTCGAGAGATACTCGGACAAATGTTCCAACTTTCTTATATAGCTGGAGGGATGCGATGAGCTGGAGAGACTCAAGTGTTTCACCATGGTATCCGATAATCATCCCGCTATCCTCTGTGGCGATAACCGCATTTACCCCCTCGTCTCCTATTTGTGTTTCCACAGTACCGGAAACACCCAGAGAACTGAGAAGCGACTCAATCGTCTCTTGTGCTATTTTAGGGTCTATAGTTGCTAAAGTTGTTTCCATTATTTTTTATTTTTTATCAATGACTTCGATGGCCAAAACTTCATGCCTCCCCATCCTTGCAATTGATACTGCTGTAGTATACCAAAAATCGTGAATGTATTCCAATAGAGAGACAAACCGACAGGAAGCTGATATGAAAAAAGGGCAATCATGAAGGGGAAAAGATAGGTCGATTGGGTCTGAAAAGCAGTGGCAAAGTCATCTGATTTTTTCTTTTCATTCGGATCCTTCGGCAGTATCATCATCTTTGATTGAATAAACTGCAAAACCCCCGTAATCACCGGGATAAGAAGTAAATATGGCATCGTCTGTAAAAGAGCTGAGGGTGAGAGGCCAAGTGGGATACCGAAAAAACTTAAATCCCATGGCATGGTCAGCTTAAATGTTGAGATATATACTTCGTTGTTTACAAAACGCATGGCCGCGTCTGGCGACATATTTACAATTTTTTGAAATGCATCATAAAGTGCCCAGATAATCGGCAACTGAATTATGAGAGGAAGGCATCCTGCGGCTGGATTTATCCCGTGCTCTTTATACAACTTCATCGTTTCTGTCTGAAGCTTTTTACTATCGTTCTTATGTTTATCTTTTAATCGAGAGAGGTGTGGCGCTACTGTCTGCATCTGCTTAGAAGCTTTTAGCTGAGAATGCGTGAGGGGATACAATACTATTCTCATAACAACTGTTAAGAGAATGAGAGAAAATCCAAGCGGATAGGGCACATGAAGCAACAGGAGCCCATGATAAATCCCCGCCAAGACAGTAACTATTGGCTTTGTTAATGCTGCGTCAAATAAAAATCCTACTGTTTCCATTATGCAAAACTGAACTGACTGCAAGAGAGTACTCTCTTCAAGCCACGTTTCATTCCTTTCACTATACCATGATCTTCAACCATCATGATGGTATATTCTGAACAACTAGGATTAAATCTGCATCCGCGAGAAACACCAAGTAGTTGGTGAAGAAGGGGAGATACGATAATTTTGTAAATGGTTAATGCCATAAGTAAAAGTTTTTTCATGTTAGTTGATAAATTTTTGTACTTGTTCTCGTATGTTCTTATCTAGCACTTCTTTTTCCTGATCTAAGGCCTGTTTTTTGACGATAACTACCATGTCTCTTCCTGCATGTAGTCCTGTTTTAGCCAAGCACTCCCGAATTATCCGTTTTATCTTATTACGAATAACCGCTCTCATATCTACTTTTTTTGATACCACTACGCTAAACCTACTGTGGACAGTATTGTTCATGCCAAGCTTTATAGTGAAAAACGGTGTTGAAAAAGAACGAGTGAGAGCAGGTCGAATATTTCGAGAAAGCCTATTTCCTTTTTTAAACATTAGATAGCCAGACGCACCCTTTTGGATGCTCGACGGCGCTTTATTACCTTTTGTCCGCTATGTGTTTTCATGCGAGACATGAATCCATGCTTTCTCTTTCTCTTGGCTTTTTTTAACTTAATTGTTTTCCCCATATGTGATAGTATACCAAAAATCACGCTCCCTGAAAAGAGCCGGATGAGAAAAAAGGAAATTGACCTAGTTTTATCTCTTGACAAGAAGTTATCCACATCGTTAAACTGCCTCTTACCACTAACTGCATTAGTATTATTTTTTAGAAAATCTTATATGGAAAAAGATCAAAAAAAACTCTGGGAAAATATCCTCGCAAGTCTTGAAACTGAAATTTCTCGAGCCAACTTCCTGACTCTTTTCAGAAATACTTCTATTATTTCGCTCGACCAAGACTCAATTACCATTGCTGCGCAATCGTCTATGATTATCGATCTTATCCAAAAAAGATTCCTGGATACACTCACTAAAACCATAGCGCAGCATGTCGGACATCCAGTACAAATTCTGTTTATTCCTAAAATAGTTTCTACTGTCCAGCCCGAGGACGATGATTCTCCGCTATTTGCTCAGGAGATCATAAGAACAAAATTACCCATTGGCCACCTCCCTCGTGTACGACCGGATTTTACCTTTCAAAACATTGCCGTATCATCAAGTAATCAGCTTGCATTCGTCTCCGCTACAACAGTTGCGAAAAACCCAGGATCCTCGTACAACCCGCTTTTCATTTATGGTCCTACCGGAGTAGGGAAGACCCATCTCATGCAAGCGATTGCCAACGAAGTTTATTCCCAAGATCCAAATCGGAAAATAATTTATACAACGAGCGAGGAGTTTACGAATGAGGTGGTTGAGGCTATCAGAAGTAACCAAACACAAAACATGAAAAAGAGATTTCGCAACGCAGCGCTTCTTATCATTGATGACGTTCAGTTTCTCGCGGGGAAGGATAAAGTACAAGAAGAATTATTTCATACATTTAATATCCTCATGGATCATGGTGCACAAATCGTTCTCTCATCAGATCGCCCTCCACACGAAATTAAAAAACTAGAAGCGCGTTTATCTTCTCGGTTTTCCGGAGGACTCACTGTCGACGTGGAAGAGCCAGACTTTGAGCTAAAAACCGCCATTCTACTCATCAAGGCGAAGAAGTTCGGGGTAGATCTACCCATAAATGTCGCCAAGATTATCGCAGAATCAGTTACGGATACGAGAACGCTTGAGGGAGTACTACTGCGAGTAATCACCGAGGCATCGTCCATGGAAGGGGAGATCACCGAACAAATCGCTACTCGTGCATTGAACGGGAAAAAACCTGAACAAAATCATTTCCACGCAGACGATATCATCAAAAGCGTCTGTGAGTATTATGATGTAAAGCCCACGCAGATAAAAGGCCCCAAGCGTGATGCATCCCTAGTTCGAGCTCGACAAATAATTATGTACCTACTCAAGACTGAGCTAAAGCTTCCACTCGTCGAAATAGGAAACGCCCTTGGAGGTCGAGATCACACGACTATTATGTATGGTGTGGAAAAGATGGGAAAACTCGTACTAACAGACGAGCGACTACATGAGGAAATCATGGGGATAACTAAAACGGTTCGGGGATAACTTGTTAACAATATTTAAAACCTTTGTTATAAACATGTTATACCCAAAGTTTTCCACTAGTTTTCTACATTAAAACATCTATGTTTAGACTATTAATCCAACCACTCTTGTATTTCTCCACTTTTCCCTATACACTACTACAACAACAAATAGAATTATCTAAAGACAAAGACCGAGTTATAAAAACCATATAAATATATGAAAGTCTCGTTTTTATCAGAATCTATACAAAAAAGATTATCCCTCTTAAATCACGCAGTTTCTGCCAAAAGCCAACTACCGGTACTTTTAAACTTTCTTATAGAAACATCTGATGGGAAACTAAAAATTAGCGCTACTGATTTAGAAATAGGAATAGAAATATATATACCAACCACTATAGAGGAGGAGGGTGGAATTACTGTTCCCGCAAAAGTTTTTACTGAGCTCATCAACTCATTACCAGTAGGAAAGATAACTCTCCAAACAGAGGGTGGCTCACTAAAGGTAATCTCTTCTAGATCAGAGAGTATTTTTCAGACAATATCACAAGAGGATTTCCCAAAACTCTATCAACAAAAGGGAGATAAGATAGCAGAGATTTCAGTTAAGGATCTTCATGACGAGTTTTTAAAAGTAGTATTCGCTGCAAGTCTCGATATAGCTCGTCCAGCATTGACTGGGGTACTTATGAAAAAAGAAGAGACAGGATTTCTTCTCGTAGCTACGGATGGCTATAGACTCTCACTTAAGCATTATAAGGCTGAGTCAGTCAGTAATTTAGAGAATGGCGCCTCATTTCTCATTCCCAGTAGGCTTATCAAGGAAGTTATAGGGTTGAAGGGGGAGGATGGGCCAGTTATTTTGTATACTGCTAAGGAGAGTAATCAAGTGGTGTTTGAGCAAAAAGATGTACTGATAGTGGGTCGCTTGATCGAAGCAGAATTTCCGAGTTATGAACGTATTCTCCCTGAGGATTTTGCTACGAGAGTTATATTCGATAGGGGAGAGTTTCAATCTGCGGTAAAAACGAGTGCGATATTTGCGAGAGAAACTGCGAATATTATAAAAGTATCAGCACAGAAGGATAAATTGGTACTATCTGCGAATACCCCGTCTGTCGGGAGTAATTCTGTGGAAATAGAAGTGAAGCAATCAGGTGAGGAGAATGAGATTGCGTTTAATGCTCGCTATGTACTTGACATGCTCTCTATTATTACTGAAAATGAAATGGTGTTTGAGATGACAGGACCATTAAACCCTGGAGTGTTTAAAATAGCAAGCGATCCTTCGTATCTTCATATAATCATGCCGATTCGTATACAAACAGAAAAGTAGGGAGGTATTGAATATGCCAATTCCTTGGCACGAGAATATCACGAGGAGACAGATAATTGGTACTTTTTTTATTACAAGCACCACTCCTAGCTTCTTGTGATTCATCTATGCCCCAAGCACCTCCTAGAGAAAAGGCTAGAAATATTCGCTCACCAGAACTTGAAGGCGTATTTTTGCCGGGCGATATATATCGACATAAAAATGGGTTTTATTTACCCAAGAATGGCGCTTACTACAAATTTGAACCAGAGGAATTTGAGCAGTACAAGAAGAATACGTTGTTTCAGGATTATGGAAGAAGAGCTTTTAATATCGATAGAATTTCCAGAACAGTAGTACCAATTGGTGATATACAAGAGAACCAGATAGATAACACTGGAAACTTTAAGGTAGCCAAGCCACGTGGTGGAATAGATAATGCATTCTCCTCAGGATTTCTAGATGATGCGGTCGTTCTTCTACCCTATGACAGAATACTCCTCAATGAAACGTTTGAAACACTAAAACAGGAGTTGGGTGGATCGGGGTGGGATAGGGCTCTGGATACGGTACATTTTACTCATAGATTTGAAGACTCGGTTGTTAAGGAATATGAGTCGAAAGACACAGCGGTTTCCATACAGACAAGTTTTAAAAAAGCAGACGTGTTTATAGATAGGTTTGTTCGAGATCACCCACTGGTGCAGTTGAATGGCGTGGGACATAGTCTAGGTGGCTTGATCGTTTTACGAATGGCCATGAGGCATCCTGGTGTGTTTAATAGTGTTTCTGTTTTGGCGTGTCCTGCATATGGCATAGAGCCCACTGAGGAGATGGAGAAATTAATTACGGTGGTGCATGGACTTCTGAAAGCAAAAGGAATAGAAGAGGAATTGTCTCAGAGCCTGCTTGAGTTGTGGGGTGATGCGGATTACAGAAAAAAGCTCGACACGTTTACGGAGAGCTTTACTAAAGCTGGGAGGAGACTAACAAGTGTTTTCGTGGAGAACGATAGAATCAGTACAAAGAAAAACGCCACACTTAAGGGAGCTGAAAATATTGAATTATCACGATCTAGTTTTTCAGACTCTATTACTGACCCGTTTGGCTTAAAGGCTCACGGGAGACCACTCAGAGAGCCTGCCTCTATAGAGGCGATTGTCAGAAGCATTGGAAAGAATCCGAGACTATAGTTATCTCTCTGTCTGATAATAGTTAAGGATTTAAGATGGACTTCATGAATTGATAATGGAGCGGAGCGCGACCTTGGCCAAATGGATATAAGCTTTGTTTTTTCGGACAGCTATTCACGATAACTTGTTCAGGAAATAGGTTTATAAAATAAGAGACAGATTCTGCAAAGTCCTCATCCACATTGCAATCACCATATCCAGTTAGTCCTCCCTCCTTGCTTCTGATTTCCGAAATCTTGCCATAGACTGCTTTTCTCGGACTACCAGCTGGTCCATGGATGACATGTCCGAGTTCATGAATGATTATTGCCTTAAATAGCGTTTCATTTGCAGTACTGGCACCAGGAGATGTATTTACGGTCACCTCCGGTGGATTTTTCCAATTAAATGTTTCAGTGGTTCTTCCTGAATCAGGCAGTATTTTAATGGGTAAGCCACTCCCTGCTTCTTTTAAAAGCGGAAAGAATTGTGGTGCGACACTTTTCGCATTTCCAAAAGATTCATAGGACCACCTGAGCACTTCAAGACTAAAATCCGTGGCCATATCGATGTTGAACTGGTCAAGGATTTGTTTGCGTACTGTTGCAAGGTCATTACCTACCGGAGGGACTGTTCCCGATGGAGTGACAGCGGTTAATACGCATGCATGTATGCCAGCATACAAGTCATTGCCATAGCTATATGGACCCGAAGTGCATCCCCCTGGTCCATATAGTGAACATCCGTAATAACTTCTTGCTACGGCCTGCATCACATCTTTGTTGCTGGTCCAGGACGGATCCCATTTAGTACCATCACCATATCCGCCAAATACCGGATAGCTGATTTTTTTTAGGATAAACCCCGTGGCGATCGTGATACTGTTTTTTAGGTTACACATGTCAGCTTCAGTCAGTTGTTCCGGGGTTTTGCCGATCATGCGAGCACCGTTTCCCACAGCTCCTCCGTCGTATGCCCCTACATCTTCAAAGGGTGGAATTGCCTTGCTCGTTCCCCTTAGTCGTGCGTATAGCACATCATGAATCTGCTTCGGTGGCTGTATTTGCATAAGACCGAGGGCGCCTGTTCCGCTTATGGCGCAGCCAATGCCTGATAGTTCTTCGTCAGCGATTCCTGCGATACTGGGAGATTCTACTCGAGCAATAGCAGCCACCACCTGTGGGGGAACAGAGGAGAGGGTAGATGCTTCTTGAAAATAGCTCAGGAGCGTAGGGCTTTTATACAGAGCTGTGGTTGGCGATTGATCGCTTCTGGTAAACGCACAGGAAGCTAAGTTTCCAGTATATGTTGCGGGTGTTCCTGACGGGATTGTTCCACCAATTGCCGTACCTCCTGGTGTTGGTGTGTCAGATGGTTTGGTTTCTCCTCCAGAGCTCAGGACTAAAAAAAGAGTTCCGATGATAATACCAATGACTACTAGAACAGGAATAAGTTCGAAAAAGATAACTCTTCCCGCTAGTTTTTTCGCCACCGATCCAGCGACTTGTTTCTCTACTTCATCGGTTGCTTTCTTTTTCGCAAAGCGTCCTGCAATATTTCTCATCGCAGCGTTTCCTGCTTGATTTGCAACGGGATTAGAAGATGACCCCGACTGGGGAGCTTGTTGCTGGGGCTGTTCTGGTTCTTGTTCTTGTTCTTGTTCGTCCATAGCTCATATTATGGTGTTGCCGGTGACAAAGGTGATGGATTTGTAGTTGCGACTGGGGTAACAGGCGAGACTGGAAGCACAGGAATTGGCGCTGAGACAGGAGCCATAGGTGTCTGAGTGGGTGGTGCGGGTGGAGTGGGCGCAGCTGTGATGGGTTGAGCTACTGGTTCCTGACGCGCCATAGCCTGTTGACGGGCTAAAACTTCCTGAGGATTTGAGGTGATAAGCTCATGCTCAAAGGGCGCTGCGATAACCTTCATCGCCACATGGTTTTGTCCTGCGAAAAATAGTCCTTCTCCGATGTCGGCAGAAAGGAGAAGAGCTTTCTCTCCTTCTGAGAGAAAAAAGGTTTTCGTAATCATGTCCACCTCTGCGGCTCCCTGCTTTAGCAGGACTTGAATAGACGAGTTGGTGAGGACCGCCTTACCATAATCAGTAGAAAGGAAATCCTCTACGTCTTGGGTCGCTGTAGTGAGTCCCAGATAGTACTTACGAGCCCTCTTGGCTATGCTGTAAACGAATGATGCGCTGTCTTCATATTTCATCATGTACCACGCTTCGTCTAGAATAAGCAGTCTTTTTTTCAGTGTTTTTCGAACTCGTGTCCACACGAAATCCAGAATTATATGCATGGCAATTGGTCGTAATTCTTCTTCGAGTCCTCGAATGGAGAAGACAGTAAATGGATTGGTAATATTGAAGTTAGACTGCTGATTAAAAATACCATTTAAGCTCCCCTTTATAAACTTTTCGAGTCGCAGTGCGAGTTCTTTGGCAGCAGGATCTTCTGTTCCCAGGAGTGTTTTGTACAGGTCCTCCATAAGCGGTGCGGGTTGTTTTTGGGTCGCAGGATCTGTCGTAATGCCTTTTTGGCGATACGTCTCCATAAGCGCTCGATCTAATATGGCGTCGTGTGAGGCATCAAGTTCTCCCATAATGATGCGAAGGAGTCCGTGGAGAGAGAGGATTTTTAGTCCGAGCTCGTTTTCTCCTTCTTCATAGAGACCAGACAGATCAAACGGATTGATCTTTATCGGAGAGTTGGAGGTAAATGATACATATTCTCCGCCAACAGTCTTGGCTAATGTTTCATATTCCCCTTCGGGGTCGACTATGATCACCTCTGCGCCAAACATAAATTGTCGCATAGCCTCCAGTTTTATAAGAAATGATTTTCCAGAGCCTGATTTTCCGAGGACTACCTCGTTTGCGTTTTCCAGGGAAAATCGGTCAAAGATGACCAGTGAATTATTTTGCTGGTTAATACCATAGAGCACTCCTTTGTCTTGGGTCAGGGTGGCTGAGGTAAATGGAAAAGTAGATGCGAGTGACGTCGTGTCCATATTTCGGGTGATAAAGAGCTTATCTTGTCCGGTAGGCACGGTGGATTTAAATCCTTCTTCCATTTGGAGTGTGGCTGTTTTGGCTGTCATGAGAAGTGATCCAAGCGTTGCCTGTAGTCTTCTCGTGGAATCTTCGAGGTCTCCATCGGTGTCGGCCGAAATAGTAAGGTACAGACTGAATTGGTAAAATCGTTCTACGCCCTTTGCTAGTTCTCCTTGGAGCGCAAGTGCGTCCTCCAGCGCTGCGGTGACTTTCGGATCCAAGACTTGGTTGTGTTCGACCTGAGACGAGACGGTTGCTTCCATTTCTGCAATTTTTCGCCGTAAGTCTGAAAGGACATCGCTTGAGGTCGTAGGATAAATAAACATAGAGATATCCATGGTATGGTCAAAATCTATGATCGGCTGAAGCCAGTTCGCTGACACATATCGTGGATAGTCGACGACGAACAGCGTTTTAAAGAACTGTTCACCGACGCGAATAAAGCGAAAGTCTACTTCTATCGACGATGGTGCTATAACATCTGCCAGAGAAACCATGCCTTTTTCAAGAGCTGCGAGCTGTGTGGCTCCTTGGGCTGCTTGCTCAGTTGGCGACTTGGGCTTCAGTGTGCCCGGTTGGACATTCTCTGTCATGGTCGGCGTAGTTACTTTTTTGCCAAAGCCAAACATTACCTCGTCCCTCCTATAATTGCGGTATTTGTAGAAGCGCTTATTTGGTTGGATCCTAGAGGGTTATATACGTCATACAGGACTCGTGCTAAATCTTCTTTTTCTAGTACTTTTGCTCGCAAGCCAAGTCTTCCCAGCTGATTGAGTATTCCGTCAGCCTTCGTATGAAGAACAGTCTTAGCGCTCTCCATTTGGCTCGATCCGGAAGATTTTTTTACTGATGCCTGAACATTTGCCAATCCTTTTTCCAGCGGTGAGTAGGGAACTACGATATAAAAACTCTTATCCAGTACGGTGTTTACTTTTACGAGTTCTTGTACGAAATCACGGTAAAGTTTTATTTGTGCTATGAGAAGGCCATTTTGTACTTCGTTTAGCCCTGGATGCAGGAGTTGTGGGTTATTTATTTGATGCGTCAAATTATTTACATATGATGAGATATCTATTTTTTTATTTCGGATAACGAGCTGAATAGAAAAAGAGAGTGAATTGAGAAAGCTGGCATACCCATAGATTTTCGCATCTTGCTCATCTCGCGATAGGAGCGCGAAGTTAGTAGCTTGGACTTCGATGATAAGACAGCCATTCCCGTTTTTTAGCAGTACGACGTTTTCTGAGATGTCAGCAATTTCGGTGAACTTCTGTGTGGATCCTGATTTAGTTTTGTTTGGCATGCTTAGGCACCGAATAAGTCCTTTCTGAGATCTTCACGCGCATCTGTTGAGATAATCTCAATGGGTTGGATAGGTTCTCCGACTGCATCTATTTGGATGAGATCAAATTTTTGTTTTCCACCTGGATCCTCAAAAGCGAGTGTGTATGTTCCGTTCAGTAGTGAGGTGGCTGCGGCGAACTGGCCGAGCTGGTTGGTTTTAAATGCTCTGACTGGATTTCCTTCTTGGTCCTGCACTTCTACGAGAATATTTGGCAAAATATTTCCTCGGGAATCCTTTATGATTCCGACGAGTAGATTCGGTGCTTCAGGGGCAGTAGGGAGTCCGATTCGTACGCCCATTTCTTTCGTAATTTTCCGTACGTTTTGAGAAGGCGCTGGCGTATTTACTCCCTCAGAGGGAGTAAATACTGGTTGGGATTGACTGAGTTTTTTCGTCATAGACATAAGCTGTTTTTCCAGCTCTGCTTTTTGGGCCATAATCTCTTGGAGTTGTTTTTCAAGCGCTTGGGACTGTTCATGTGCCACCTCTGCTGTTTTTTGGTCAGTGACCTGTTCTGCAGCTTGGGCGTTTTGAAGCGCTTCAGCTACTTCGAGTGCCCGTTCTTCTAGAACTTTCTCTTCCTGTGGTACAGAAGGAGGAGGCGTGGCGGGCTGAGGTGCGATAACTACGGGTGTGGGCGCTATTACTATGGGAGCCGGTGCTTCTACGACTGGTTGCTCGGGTTGTAGTCGTGGGGCAGATAGATTCGTTACGTTTTGAAAAAACTTGAGTTCTTTTTCATCGAGTTTGTTTTGGGTCCTCGGTGTTTTCATTTTTGCTAAAATATCATCTATCGAGGTCAACTGAGTTTGTCCAGTCGAGTATGTCGAAGTAGATACGGGTGCAGGTATTTGGAAAATCGCTACTTCCCCGCCAATTTTTTCATAGAGATATCGCTCAGGAACGAATAGCGCTTTTATGAAATTTATAAGCATTATGTCCAGAGGTCTTCCCTCCACAGGCAGAAAGGCGAGTCCAGCTCCGAGACCCGCCGAAAAAATCATAAAAGGGAGTTTTATGAAAAGAGGGAGGGGAGATGAGAGGAAAAGCCAGGCGATGATGATGCCACCAGCCACATATGCGAACTGCTTTATGGTCATATCGCCAATAAGCTTAAACTGGAACCCCGTTATGTCTTGTGGGATAGGATGGTTTTCCATAGGCAGTTAGTCAGCATCTGAGTAATGCTAACTATGTGTAAGTAGCGTATAACGTGAAAATAATGTTTTCAAGATTATCAAACTGGGTCAAAAAATGAGGAAATTAGCCTGCCCCGTGAAAAATCGCTCTTTAAGCCGTACTACGAATAGTAGATCCGCTCGAAGAAACTATTTGAGCGGATAAGGCGAGAAGCAAGATGAATGGGGAGGCTGGCGTGAAAATTAATTACGAGGTTTCTTTTTCGATGCTCTTATTTCTTTAATAATCAGCTCCATAGCTTTTCGTGCTATGCCTAGGTCTACTGATTCAGACTGTTTGACGGCTACACCTTGCATTTCTTTCTCTATTTCTTGTTCGACTCGGAGATAAAATTCTTTATCAAGCTTCTCTTTTCCTTCACCAGCTTTTACCATGGCTTCCTGTGTTTTTTCCTCTAGAGCACCCTTATAGATAGCAAAGTAGGTGTCCCAGAGTATCTGCTGAATCACGAGTTTTTGATCATCATCCAGTTGCTCAAAGAGATCGAGTAGGTCTGTTTTAAATCCTTCTTCGAAAGGAAGGATTTTTATAATGCTTCTGGTCGTTAGTGTCATAATGCGTTCACCTCGTTCGCTAGTTGATTAATCATATCTCGAAAACCCGTATAGAGCTGGGGGTAGGAAATATTGCGTGTAACAGCTATGTGTCCATTTATCTGGTCGAGTGCATCCTTCATGGTGAATGGTGCTGTTAGGCCTAAATTAAACGCGTTATGCATGCGCTCAGCTAGCTGTTCTGGAGGGAATACCTTATGGAGTTTCTGGAATTCCGCTCCGCGATTTGGCGTGTCCTGGTAGTTGAATAGTAGGTTTAGTGTTTCGTAATAACCTCTTGGTGCGTTGACTGTTCGTTCTTGTTCGGAGTAGGTATTGTTTGTCGCTCCTATATCGACAGAATCGGTAAAAGTAGCTATAGAGTCTGGTATCTGTACCGCTTTTGTAAATATTTCTCCTTGGCGAGTGGGGTTTAGGAGTCTATCGGTTAACTCTATTATTCCTTTTGTGTTCTCCGTGGTTTCATCTGCGGATTTCACGATTTTATTCTGTACCTCTATCTGCTGGTCAAGATCTTTGATTTGTACATCGAGCGATGTCTGATATCGGATGCGGAGTTTTTTACGAGCCTCTGTCTGGGCATGTTGTAAGGCCTCCAGGTTGCTTGTTGTAAACGCAGGATCTGTGCTCCATCTGTAGGGTGGATTGTGTAGTAGATTTGTGAGCTGTGCATCGGACATAGTGAATAGGTCGTTTGCATTAAGCGTTCCGCCGCCGACAGCAGGATTTACGATCTGGTTATACACGTCCACTTGGACTACTGGGCTAATATCATATATTTCAATCTGTCGTGCCTCATGCTCGGATTTAGCGCGAAGAATTGTTTTGCGAAGCTCTGCTTTCTCTTCAGGCGTGGTGTTGCTTATGCTATATGGTGGATTTGTGGCTAGTACGACGAGCTCGTCAAATGTCTTACTCCCTAGTTCAGCAGGGGTAATGGTGGGAGCGCCCCCTGCAGGAGCGACAAGATCGTCATATGCCTTCTGAGTTTCGCTTAGTTCTTTTGGTAGATTTTCTAAGGTTGCACTTTCTGTCTCCTGTTGAGTTTTTATAGCTTCTTGAGACGCGTCTTTTAGCTCCGTTAGTTTCTGTATTCTATCATCTCTATCCTTTATTTCTTTAGAGAGTTGGTCTTTTTCTGGATGCTGTAAATTAGCTCGTTCTGTCGCTATAGCTTTTACATCTGCATTGTCAACAGAGCCTGTCGTAGTCCCAAGTGCAGCTGCTCTCCTTCTCGATACGTCTTCAAACTCTGTTTTGTATACATCCAGCCAGTTTCTTCTTGCCTCTGTGTGCTGCTTGCTTAGGCTGTCTCCTCCATTATAAGCGGTGTTGAGTTCATCTTTTAACCTAGTAATCTCCGTATCTATGGTTGTTGGGATATCTGTAATAATGGTGAGTTTAAATTCTTCTCGGAGCGTTCTCTCAATTTTTTTAGGGGCCTCCTGTGTAGTGGCGAACACTTTTAGTGGGGTTTTTTTACCCGCTGTTTCTGTCTTGGTAGTATCTAAGGCCTCAATTTTCTTTCTAGCTTCTTTGGCTCGGTTTCCTGCGGCAGTGTTTGTCTCCTGACCATCTTTTTTAGTCGCAATTGAGCTCCTGATAGCCTTTACTGATTCTAGGCCAATGCCATCTCTTGAGGGATCGCCTTTCATCAGTACACCTATGGATTCTACCGCTTTTTTCACATATACGTCCTGTTCTGCTTTGCGAAATCTTCGGAGATTGCCTATTGTGTCAAGATTATCGTAGTCAGGCGTTGCTCCAGGCATGGCCAATCCTAGTGGGCCGACGCAGAAAAGGGGACTGTCAGCTGTATTATTCCAAATATCTCTCACGCCACTTCTGTTGGCATCAAATTGGTCTATTATGGTTTTTTCCCACCGAGCTTCAGATTGCTGAAAACCAGTTGTAGTAAGTGTATTTCGCAGAATTACATCTGCTGGTGTTGACTCAAGGCTTTTCAGAGGCAGGCCGATATCTGCATAAAGACTACGGAGCGCAGTGATTCCTTGTCGTATCTCATCTCGTACGGTGTTTGCATTTCGAGTCGTTTCTACGGCTATTCTTCCTGGTATTTTCTCAATGAGATTCGTAGTTGGGTTTACTTGTAGGCTATCGAGATCCATGCCTGTCATGGCTTGAAAGTATTCTTTTTCTGCGGGATTTGCTTTCATGGCAGTGAAGAGTTCAGGTCTGAGAGTTATGGATAGTTCTGTGCCACGTCTGTGGAAGGACTGGACTGCTCGGTGCACGCCATATCCAGCCGCTCCTACTACTGCTGCAATTCCCCCTGCCATAGCACCACCTGCTGGCGATTGAGTCGCGATGGCGTTAAGCCCTCCTAGGGTAGGAGGAGCCATGATGGCACCAGCTGTGGTGACGATTCGTCTGAGATTGGGCTGTAGGGTGTCGTACCAGAAGGCACGTACTGTGCCACGATCGCTACCATGAACGACTACTCCCTGAGCTGCGATAACTCGGGGCTCCTGAGGGTCGATTTGTGTCTTAAGACCTAACCCCATGCCTGATCGTTGTCGAAGTATTTTTCTATTTTTCCCGCATCCGGCTTTCCATCCGTAGTCAATGCATCGTAGAGCATTAAATCCACTCTGGCGTTTTCATTGCCTCTAAGTCTTGGTAATACTTGTGAGACCTGTGTCAGATAATCTTCTAGAAAGTGGGTGATTTTATTCTCAGTCTCTTTACTAATAGTTACTTTTTTCGGCTGAGATTCTGTTTCTCTGTTTCCGACTATATCGGTACCGGTATCAATTCCCAGCTTGAAATCACGTTCATTAAATGTGCGCTTCGCATCGCGTGCTTTAGCTTCCTCGTTCGCTTTTGTTTGAAGGGCTACGTTCGGTGCGGGCGCGATTCTTCTTTGTTGAATCCTTTGTGCGAGAACATCGGGCGACTGAATAGCCATATAAGAAAATAGTAGTTGATGTAGGTTTTTATTTCAAGTATGCTCATTATATATGGGACCAGAAGGATCAGTAGCGCCACCACCAGAAGCGCGACCAAAGGCTCCACGACGACCAAAACCAGTATCTCCTGTAAAGCCTGCTGAAGCAGGTGTTTCTTCTGTAGTGCAAACAGAACCTCAAGTATCATCAAAAATTACAACAGAGGCTCGGGATTTGTTAAGTAAGCTTAGTCAGGAAGGCACTGTGCCTGCTTTTATAACAGCAAATTTTCAAAGAATATTACAAGAAAACGGAGTAGCCCAAGAGGATATTAACAAGATGAGGCCAGAAGAAGCGGCAGATTGGTTGAGAAACAAAGCAAAAGCAGAAGATGAACAACCAGAATCTGGTACGCCCGCTGAGCCAGCAGATGCTACGGAGCCGACAGATGCGTCCGTGGAGAAACCTGTTGATAATAGACAGCGCTTGGAAGATCTCCGGGGAGCAAGTGATGTGGCATTGACCACAAGAGTTAGAGCGCTAAATAGCGAGTTGGGGAGAATGACTGATGAAGAATACAGAAGCGCAGTAGATGAAAATCGAGGCATAAATGTGCTTTTGACCTTAGATGATATTCGAAACGGAAAAGAGATTCAGGGAAAACTGGAGGGAGTGAAAACTGCTGAAGGCGTAGTAGTTGTCACGAATATTGCGAGCGGAGAAGAGAGCAGTGCGGTTTGTGTGATTGAGGGAAGAGCTGAGACGATGTCTATTTCTCGAGGTGCACTGGTAGATGCGCAGTTGCTTTCAGAGGCAGATGCCATGCGATCACAATTCCCAGATCCAACTAGTCCCGAGAGGATTGTGTTAGAGGCCAGAATTTCAGTCCTGCAGAATGGAGAAGAAGGTTTGCCGACGGGAGATACGCCTATCGGAGCTGCTGTGGATGCAGCAGTAGGAAAAGTATTCGATGCAGAGTCGGCGGTGGGTATGGAGGCAGGGCTTTTGGAGTACCATGCTGGAGCGTTAGAGCAGAAAATTCAGCAACTCCAAAAAGAAAAAAAGCCGAGAAGTATCGAGGACGAGCGACTTTTAGCGCTTTTGCGTTTAGGGCAGCTAGCGAGGGGAGAAGGGGCAGTATTTGTGCGTTCTCGAGCGATAACGATGTTAAGAGAGCGAAAAGTTGAAATACCTGAGCCTGTAGTTGCGGCATTGAATAAGCAGTTGGGTGAAGCAAGGCCCGCGCTGGACACTCTTCTTAGATCGCTTAAGCTCAAGGATGGCGGAAAGCTTACCGATGAACAGATAGGTAAATTTAAGGATATTGTTAATCGTATTGGAATTGATCATATGCTTGCTACGGGAGGACTTGAGCCATTATTGGGTGAGGGTGGCGTAGCGCAGGTGGGTGAATTTATTTTTGGCGATACACCAGATTCAGATATAAATGCGCAGTTAGGGAATTTATTAGCAGACAAAACATTGCTTGAAAAATATGGTGGAAAAGCGAAAAAGGGAGGATTACTTTTTCTCGTTATGATTGCTTTAGCTTCAGGAATGGTTATAAAAGACGCTGCGAGTACTGGACGTCACTAAACTATTTACAGTTATCAAAGCCGAATTGCTTTATGCAGTCAGTTCCCGTAAGTCCTGAGATGAAATTTACTATGAAAAACGATATAAGTATTATAACCAGTCCTATGACTGCGTAGGTGAGGGTGTTTCTAGCCGAGTCGGCTTGTTTCGGGTCTCCACCAGCAGAGATGTACTTATAGCCCGCGTAGAGTATCATGAACACTGCTACGATCCCAGAAAATATTAATAGACCATTCACTACGTTTTGAAATACTGCGGGAATGCACTTCAGGGTGGCCACGCCATTTACTACACAGTCTTTTACTATAATATTCCAATCCATATATTAAGCGTAGCAAAGAAAAAGAGGTAAGTAAAGGGAATTATGGTGAAACAACCTAGTAACCAGGAGCACCAGGGCGAAGGACAGGGATTTGGAGGTCGGTTAAGCTGACTCCGAATATGCCTCCAATGAATTGGATGATAAAGAATGCGAGAAGAGCGATAACGAGCCCTACGATGGCTGCCACTATGTGATTTCGTGCTGCGTCCACTGCTGCTTTATCGCCACCTGAAGTAATCCATTTGATGCCCCCATAAATAAGGAAGAAAAGTGCTGCTACAACTGCTACGATAATGAGAATAGTAATAAGGCGTGATATGAGGCCACCTAACGAGCCAAAATTAAAAGTACAAAGTAGATTAGCAGTTCTTTGATCGCCTCCGCATAAATTAACCGTACTCTGTGCAAATGCTGGAGCTGCATAGGAGAGATAAGAGAGAAATCCTGTGGTTATGCCGATAGCTTTTTTCATTAATCTAATCTAATAACATTTCACTATCCTTGTCAAGCCCCTATTCTCTTTGGGGCGTAGACCCCTCAACAATCGCTCTTCGAGCCGCGCTACGAATAGTAGGCCTGCCCGAAATGCTTCGCATATCGAAGCGGGCGGGTAAGGCGAAAAGTAAGATGTGTGGGGTCAAGGAGTAAATTCCCCTGTCATCCTGAACTTGTTTCAGGATCTCCCTTTCGTCATTGCGATCCCGATCTAATCGGGAGAAGCAATCTCATTGTCATTCTGGAGTCCGCCGAAGGCGAGACGATAGAATCTCTTTCTCTCCTCGTTACTTTTTCCGAGGAAAAGTAACACAAAAACTCTTTTGCACTAAGCCTCCACCTAAAAATACTCCGTTCTCTTATCGGGGGATTGTCCTCCCCCTTCAGCAGTTCGCTGGATTCTCCCTGATAGCTCACTCCATATTTTTTTAACGGTGACTTCTTAAAGCAAAAGAAAGGGAGACCGCATATAGTTCTGCTATAGACACTGGGAGATCCTGAAACAAGTTCAGGATGACACCGATGACACCGATGACAACGAGGAGAGAGGAGAGGGATCGTTATGGGGTTCCTTGGGATAAGTCTACTCCAAACAATCCTCCTATGAATTGGACGATAAAGAGCGCGAGAAGACCGATTATAAGTCCGATGATGCTGTAGGTGAGGCGATTGCGTGCTGTCTGGAGTGCTTGTTTATCTCCGCCTGATATAGTCCACTGAATACCACTGTAGATAAGAGAGAAAAGCGCTGCGATGATGACCACGATTATAAATACGGTAATACCGCGCTGGATGATGGCTTGGCCGGCTCCGCCAGCTTCAAGCCCGCCGGTGGGGATTCCTGTGGGAGCCTGAATGACTACAGGTGTTCCATTCGAACCCGGAATTGATAATGATAGTAATCTCATCGTTTGAATTATGAATAAAGAATTATGAATTACGTGATTTAGAGCTTCGTATAAGTCCGTTTGTTATTTTATGAACAATTATCGCTTGTTCTGCAAGTTTATCATAGTTTTCTTCTGAAATGAAGCCAACGTCCCTGGCAACTAATAGTTGATTTTGAAGTTCAGTAATTGACCCGAGAGATATTGAATAAAACTGTGTTTTTTCTTTGTAAGATTGTCTGCTAAAGCCTTCCGCAATATTCGAGGTTATGGATATGGCGCATCTTCTCATCTGGCTAACTAGGCCGAAAAGCTCTTCTTTGGGAAATGTTCCCGTAGTCGAATAAACCATCAAGACTAATTTATGTCCTTCTTTCCAAGCATTCAAATCATGGAATGTCCTAATCCTGCTTTCCGTAATTCTTAATTCATGCGTCATAATTCTTGCGAGATCACTTTCCAAATCCCGGGATTTTTAGGATGTCTACTCCTACTACTTGGAGGATGACGAGGGCAAAGATCATAAACAGAAGTCCGATGACAGCAGAGGTGAGTGTCTCTCGTGCTGCTTTTAGTTTTTCAGGGTCTCCCTGAGAGGTCATAAATCGATAGCCAGTAGCGATAATTATGAGAAGGAGTATTCCCCCTGCTAGGCTTAGGATGATGGAGAAGATTTTTTTTACAAAATCAGCGGGATTTGTATCGATATCGCCTATGGCCGTATTTACCTTCTTGCATTGATAGGTTTTTCCTCCCCATATATCTTTTCCTTCAACCAGGCTATTTTCTGCGCAAGGAAGCTTCATGGTTTGAGGTCTGGCTGGATCTGGGAGCTTGAAGTCTCCGGCGTTGGCTCTGGAGCATTGAGCTGTTCCTGGCGCAGGGGGTCCGGGGGTAAAGTTTAAGAGGATGCCATTTGTATCGCAGTGGGTGGTGGCTATAGAGAGCCCTGAAACTTTATTAAGGCCTAAGGTAAATACAGTGAGGACTACATTTGCTACATCTCCTACATATGTAGGTCCGTTGCTGAGGACTGTACTCATCTTTTCTATGCAGAACTTTTTACTGCCTACCTCATCTGTCGAGTTTGCAGGGATGGGAAATTCATCGAATATCGTCTGATTTTTTTTAGTAGTAAATGCTGGTTGGGCAAAGACACCTCCTTCCCACCACCACCAGTAAGTGGTTTCGGGAGATAGATTAGTGATTCGTGAAACTTGAGCTACTGTTCCTGCTTGGAAGGTGCATGCATTTTGGGTTACGACGTCTATTTTCGGTAGCGTGGCTTGTGATGCAGTGGGTTTTTTTTTACCAACTTGTATGGTAGTTTCGCCAAGAAAGTATTTTTTATCAGTACATTTGCGTATATCAGTAGTCTTACATATGGCTATGGTCCATGGTTGATCTGGGAATTCATCTCCAGTAACAAATGATCGTATTCCCGTAAGTCTTTCATGCAACGGCCCTATTAAGCTAATGTCAGTGGTTAATTTGGTAGCAGAAGATGGGGTAACCCAATGATGGTCAGGTTGACGCGTGACTAATATTCCGCCGCCTTCTTTAAAAAAATTTTCAGGAAACCCTCCAATCTTTGGGTAGGCAAGGACATAATAAGATCCTGCAAACGAGCAGTCAGGGTCGCCAGAAATGGTAATACTCATGGTTCCGCTAAAGGTTGCTGGTAGTGGATCGTTGCCAAATAAAGTGTCTGTTGTGAGAGTGCAGGCGGCATGTGCTGTCGAAGGAGTGCTCAGGAATGTGGAGATTACGAAAAATAACGATAGTACGACAGGCAGAAATCTTCTCACCTCTTCATCGTAGCGCAAAAACAGCAGGAATTGCAAGCAACGTAACTAGACGGTAGAAGGTGGAGAGTTGAAGATAAAGCTTTGACGGTAGAAAATAGATGGTAGAAGATAGAATTTTGAAGATTGAAGATGGAGCATAGAATGAATACAATGAGATTGTGATCAGAAGTTTTAAAGACTTAGAAGTTTACCAAGAGTCATATGAACTTGCTATTTTGGTTAACCGAGAAGTTAACAAATTGCCACTTTTTGAACGAAATGACCTAGGATCGCAACTTCGGAGAGCATCAAAATCCGCGCCTTCAAATATTGCAGAAGGCTGGGCTAAAAGAAGGTTTGAAAAGCAATTTAAGCTACATTTGGATTCAAGCATAGGCTCATGCAATGAAATGGAAGTTCATATAAGCATGGCGAGAGATTTAAGTTTTTGGAAAAAAGATTTTTGTGAAAGTCTACTTCAACGATACTTACTGCTTGGTGGGAAAATAACCAACTTAAGAAATAATTGGAAAACGTTCTAATCTACCTTCTACGTTCTATCTTCAAGTATCTATTCTCCATTTTCTATTATCTACCGTCTACGGTCTATTGATATTGTCAGTTTTTTGTATCGTTTTCGTGTTCTTGTCAGAGATTCGTGTCTATTAGTGTGGTTTGTCGTCAAGCGTGTTTACGCTTCTTCGTGTATCTTTGTGTTCATGGGAGAGCAAGTTATAAGACCAGAATCGTTGACAAGTCAGCCTCATCCCGCATATGCTAGAGGTGGAGATATTTCTATGCCCATAGACAACACTGGAGACACACGAAGACCTCCTCGTCCGAGAACACAGGAAGAAGTTATAGCCGCGATGCCTCGCAGAGAGGGTTATGAGGTAGCAGAAGAAATGGAGAGGGCAGAGCGTGAAAGAGGTGAGCGGGTAGCTCGAGAGGCCTCTCGAGCAGGGCCTCAGCAAAGACCGCGACTTGCGGAAAACATGCGGCCGATATCTGGGGGAGCGAATGGAGTACATATCCAAGCAGATGACATCCAGGATCCCAGGATCAGAAGAGAGTTAGAGCGATTAAATAATTTCATGGATGTAAACGATGGTGTTCATGATACGACGCTTCTTCAGGAAGCAGACAAGCACATAGGGCGTTTAGAGGGGGTAAATCCTGCAGATCGATCAAATGCATTGAATCGAATTCGTGCGGAGCAGGTTGCAGCGCGCCAGCACATGGAGCAGGAAGCATTAAGACATAAACCTCAGCGTAACAGGCGGGAAGAAGAGTCAGATGATCTAGATTTTCATCCAACTGATTTTTATGGAGCAACGAAGCTCTCAAAGAATGAGATAGAGAATATTCCAAAGTGGATAGAACAGATGATTAAAACTGTTCGTGATCGTTCAGAAGCTCATGGTGGAGACCACGGTCTTCACGCAGTGAGTGGTGACCTAGAGCACAATGATCTAGACCAGCTGTTTAACCGCATGTTTAGGAGGGTAGATAATTCTCCCCGTGAATCATTTGAGCATGCATTTGGACAAGTCGGTAGTCAGGAGGAAACAGAATTTTTTACTCAGATCCAGCAATATCGCTTTCAGCTCCAGAAGGAGCATAAGCATGAAGAGTCGGGCGTGGTCGAGCAGATAATCCACAAATATGAAGTAGAGAAGAGTGCGCGTAGCACACTCCATAATGCTTACTATATCGCTGATTCAGGACGAGAGATGAAAGACTTCGTCGGATTTATCGCGACGTTCGCCTCTGAATATGCAGATGCGGCATTTCAAAACGCTCCTGAAGTAGAAGCAGCAGTGCGTGTGCGTGAGCAGGTCTTATTTCAGATAAAGCGGGAAAATAATGGATTTATTCCTCACTCGGTCATCGCCTTTAATCCGAAAATTTATGGATCAGAATTTGATCATCGTGCTAAAGCTATGATGCGTACGATGAATGGTAAGAAGCTTTTCGGGGATATACTCGGAGAGTGGAAGATAGATCGGGCCTTGGAGCTTTCTCGAGGACTTGGTATGGTCACCTGGCGGTATTTGGAGATCGTAGCAGAGTGTCCACTCCCTGATATTAATGGATCGAATAAGGCTCAGCAAAGTATTCCATGGGAGCTCATCACGTGGGACATGAATCCGATGGATCATAAAGTAAAGAGGTATCGTATCGGTCGACAGATGCAGTCAATTCTGATCGCAGGAGGAACGCGTACAAAACAAGGCATGTGGGATAAAAATGAATTGTCAGGCGCATTAGAGCAGTACGAGATAAGCAAGAATATCGATGAGAGTTCCGGGTTCGTAAGCGGTATGGACCGGAATAACTTATTTAAAATCGGCGGACCCTTTACGCACACGGGATGGCGTACATTCGTAGCTGCGATGGATGAGAATATGGAGGGACTGGAGCCGATGCTTGAAAACGATCCGGGAGTAGCGATAAAACTGTTATTCAATAGATATCATGACCACGATCAGGTAAAAGAGCGTGACGCATTTTTAAAAAGTCCAGGTGTCGCAGGATTATCGACTGCAGAGACAAAACGGCTGTGGGATGAGGAGAAAGAGCGAACAAAGGACGCTGCAAACGAACGGTGGAGTGATGACGATGCGAATGCTTTTAAATCGACCACTGCGCGTATTCCACACGTGATGCTTCGTCTCATCACAGACCCTGGATATAAGCTTTTAGATCCAGAAGAGAGGACGAAGTTGATGAGAGATATTTTTGGAGATCGCGTGAATCAACCTGGTTTTCAGGAGTACTACTCAAATGTAGAAACACAGCTAACGATCGCAAAGGAAGGACTCCTCAAAAGGAGAAGGGAATATATAGCTGAGAAAGAACGACGAGAAAAGGCACATGAAAGCCTAGAGGGCTTAGTGTTTAAAAACAGATTAGTGGATGATCCGGATGATCCGGATGATGATTTTAAGCTTATTACTGATGATGGTCTGCGAGACCAGGCGATAACGCTTCATCGGGTGATGACTGACCGTATGGATAACGATGATACGTTAGTGGAGAAGATTATAGAAAAGCATAAAGCGCGTGGATTTATGTTCGCGATTACTGCTGAGGATATTCCTTGGGGAGAATTTGCCTATCGAAAAACTGGAGGTCGAGGATTTTTCACTCGAAAAGCAAATGATAACATGGCAGACAAGGGTGCGACCGATGAGCTCATGAATATCCTGAAGAATATTAAGCAGTTTAAGAAGCCAGAGCAAATATATGAGTCTATCTATAAGATGTTCATGGCTGCTGAGACACATGATCTTGATCGGGCACAGGATGCGGTGATATTCGTTCTAAAAGGTATTATCCGGGTATATCAAAAAGATGGAATACTGAAGATACCTATCTTAGGAGATTTAGAGAGCGCTCGAAGACAAGCGACTGGTCAGTACGAAGGAGACTCTCTCGCTCAGGATTTCTATGGGCGAAGTATTGCTCCGGCGTGGGATGACGATGCTATTTATAATCTTATATCGATGTTCCAGCCTATTCTCGAAAAAGATCAAATAGAGGCGCTTCGAAAAGAAGTCGGGGCGACTTTAGGGAAAGCGTTGTGGGCTAAGTCAAAATTAGCAATATACTTAGGTCTTATAACGTTTATGCTGGAGTTTTTTAACAAATTAACGAAGACGAAATAACTTTTTATAGAGCTGATATACGTCTCTCGCCTTATCCCATATCAACCAAGTCATCTCCTATTGTGCCCATGGCAGGCATAGATTTGGTTGGACCGGAGTGACCAACTGCATTATCAACTTTTTCTCCAAATCTCATTTTCTGTAGGAGTAGTCCAAGCGGCGTGTGGGATTTCGATGGATCAATGAACGCAGAGAGAGAGCTGTATGGACTACTGAGTGAATGCCAGGCGCTGCTGACTACGCCAGGACCTACTGCAGCCGCCTGGAGAATAGAAGGAGTGTATTTGAATTGAGAAGCTTTGAATGTATCGCGCATAATATTTACCACCTGAGGAGCTAGGAGAATAAGGCCAAGTCCTACAAGTGCGCCAATGCCGTTGGTCGTGCTTGGGTTGGCAATCATGGGAGGGACAAATGTAGTCTCTGGATTAGCACTTGCGAAACTATTTATCAAGACTCGTCCCATGAGAAAAAGCCCTATGGTGACGGGAAATACAGATGAGTATGCTGCCATGTCACGGAGCCACGCACCGAAGTTAAGTGGAGACCCGGGGAATACTCCCGCCATAATCCAAAACGGTGAGAAGATAATATCCAGAAGAAGAAAGACATATGCCTGGAGAAGCTGGAGCCAGAGGCGAAACAGTGACCACATTATCGCAATAGCGAGGATGAGCCCAGTGAGAAGAAATCCGATCGCATTTAATATTTGAGGAGCAAAAGCAAAAAACCCAGCTGCCATCGCAGCGCCTATGGTAGCTCCTATAGCGTCTTTTAATAATCCGCCGCTAAAGTTGGCCACGATAGACGCCATAAGAACTGGTACTCCGATAGTGGCGCCAACACCAGTAAGCGAGAGAGCAGTTGCGACGAGATTGGCAGCTTTGGTGCCAAACGTATATCCAAGTGCGAAGCCAATTCCTCCGACGATGGTTCTCCCGATGGCAGTTTCTCCTACTGGTTGGAAAAAATCTCCGCCTGTCTGAGCGGCAGGTCCTACCAGGCTGAGAAAGCCGAGCTTATCTCCTCCTACGCCTCCTATGGCATTTGCTGCGGTGAAGGGATTGGTGGCATTGGTGATCGTGGTAAGACTGGGTAAGTCATCGGCAAGTTTTTTATCAGCCTGGGAGATGATATTTGCAGAGAGATATATGGTGGTATACATCATGTCGATGATAAATCCAGAAATCGAGAATGAAAAAGTGACGAGAAGGAGGCTGACAATCATCTTCGGTATTTGGTTCTCGATAGTCATGACCGTGCGTGGATCGATCTTAAACCGGAGCATGATAGCAAATCCTACGACTAAGAAAACGAGAGTAAATAAGAGATATACGATATTTCGAAATGCCATCCACAGACTCATGATCGGTTGTAGTCCGCAAAATCCCTGCCCGTGGAACTTTAGTAAATCTGGAGTGCAGGGATCAGCTGCATAGGTTTTTTTCGCAAAGCCGAAGTTCCCAGCGAGGTGATCGAAGTATTGGTGGGTATGTACGGGAATATTGAATGTCATGCTGATGAGTCCAGTCATCATGCCGATAGCGCCTTTACTGTCTTCTACATATCCCAATTTTCCAGTTTTCGTATCGATGCCGAGGCATTTGGCGGTAGGGCTCGTGGGATCTTTTCCAGTCAGTGCGCACTGAGCAGCAACCATAACTTCGATAAAGGCGTTTTGGGTATAGGTGTGCATGTTATGAGGAACATCTGGATTCGTATCCATCTTGTTCGGCACAGAGTTAGTGGTGGGCGAAGGAGTGGTCTGGGCGAAGGAGGGGGATACGGCTAGTGGCGTATAGCAGATAGCGAGTAGGATAAAACTAAGAGCGAGTTTTTTTAGGGCAGGGAAGGTCATACGATGAATTATGAAGTAGGGATCACGAATCATGGAAAACCATAATTCATAATTCTTTATTCATGATTCCAATTACAGTGTGGAATATTTGGGAGAAAAAGTCAACGCTGAGAGCGGAAACGGATACTCTATGCTATTAAGCTTTTAATTTGCTCTTTGAATGGAGATAGATCTTTTTGAACGACCTCCCATATAAGTTCTAAATCTAGTCCAAAATATTCATGGACAATCTTATCTCTCATTCCTGCAATCTCTTTCCATACTCTCCAAAATATGTCTAAGAAAGACTTGTGGATCCTTTTTCATAAAATTTGTATTTGGTCTTTCTGAATATATACTTTTAAGTATGGAGAAATAGATTTGTATGTTAATAAATCAATCTTTTTCCCAAGCGCTTCCTGCAATTTGTTCTCAAGCCCTATTAAATCAAGAAGACTTTTTCCTTTCGGAAGTTCCACGAGTACATCAATGTCGCTGTCTTCTGTTTCTTCTCCGCGAACATATGACCCAAAAAGAGAAGAGCGTGTAACGCCTGCTTCTTTCAGGATGGGTAAGGCTTTATTTTTAATATTGTCTAAATTTGCTTGCGTCATAAAGATATCACCTTTTTGATTATATCAAACCTGAAAAGAATTTCTCTCGAGGAAAAAAGTCAACGGGACTTACGGTAATTGTTTCGGAAATAACAAGTAAATCGTCATTGCGATCCCGTTTAATCGGGAGAAGCAATCTCAGGACCTGACGGCAGACCCGCTTCGACGCGAGGTGAGCAAACCAGAGATCGCCACGTTTCCCCGCCTTGGCGGGGATCCTCGCGATGACGTGACTTTGTTTAGTAATTACGTCTATTACTCACTCTTTTTAGAGTTTTTCGATAGCCACGAAGAAATTTCTTCAACTTTCATATCTTCCTTCTCGATTTGTAATATAAACTGTACTAAATTTTTTTGTTTCACTTCCAGGGAATAGTTATTCATCTCTAAAAATAAAAGTGTGGTGGCCGTAGCAGTTCTTTTATTTCCATCGACAAAAGGATGATTCATGATCAAGGAGTGAAGCAGCGATGCGGCTTTATGAAAAATAGAGGGATACAAATCTTCTCCATCAAAACTAGATTGTGGTCTGAATACTGCAGATTCTAAAAGTCCTAAATCACGTAAGCCGTGACTGCCGCCATATCGTTCAATTTGGTCTGTATGTACGGTAATGACTTGTTCGAGGTTAAGAAAGTACGTATGAGAAGTCACTGTTATTTATGAGCCAACTCCTCCAAGGCCTCTCCATATTCTGTATTTACTTTTTCAAGTAGGCTGTAAAAATCTTTCTTTTTGGTATTTCTTTTCTTTTCGAGACGCCTAATAACCACAGAATTATTGGTCGGGGCGATATTCACTTCCGAGCCATCACGCAACCCAAGATCGAGAAGAACTTGACGAGGTATACTAACGACCACGGAATTTCCGTTTTTGTAGAGTTTTTGTGTGTACATACAGACATTGTACTGACAATGTACTGACTTGTCAAGAGATTGTCGATGAGATGAGTTCAGGCGTTATTTGCGGAAATGAATGCTTTTGACTACCGTTTTCATGGTTTCCATATATGATCCTTCTGTTAATATATTTGTGCCGAGTACGACCCATTGCCGCCCATTTCCGATAAAGGTGGCTACGACGGTTTCTCGTGCAGGTGAAGTACTGGTGAGGCCAGGAGAGTTAAACGACATCATGAGAACTGGCGAGCCATCTACGGTTATATCTGTTATGCGAGAAGACATTCGTCCGCCAGCTTGTTCTATCTGTATGACTCTTTCGCTCATGAGATCTTCTTTCTTTTTCCAAGAATCTTGCTGAGTGGGTAGGGTAGCATTAACTTGAAAGTAGGTGAATGATTCAAAGCCTTTAGTGGGTGCCATAAATCCATCGCCTTTCGGGTCTTTCGCATATTGCCAGCCAGCAGGATAGTCGATGGTATATGGGAACTGAGGTGAGACAAACTGCCTGATCCAATTCGTCGGAAGTTCTGCCTGTGCCATGGGTTTGGCAGGAGCGGCTGTAGCTTCAAATGGTCTTTGATTATTTGAAGCTACTCCGACTTTTGCTGGTTCAGCTGGGAGTGCTCGAGCGGGACCTGGCGTAGGAGTTGGGTTTTTGCGCATATAGTCTTCTTTAACAAGTGGATCAATAGGTAGCACCTGAATATTTCTAATTGACTCCTCAAAGTTTTGTATTATCTGTGCCTGATCGGATTCAGCATTAAGCACAATCATAAAAGCTCTATTGTCAGCGTCTACAAAAAGCGCTTGTTTAAATGTCCAGTCAGGCTTCTTATGAGTCTGGTAGACGGTGTCGTATCCGTTTATTTTGATACTCTCTTGAGGTAACCCAGCATCCACACGGTCTCTGATATATTCTCGTGCACTCTGGTGGGAGTCTCTCAATGATGTATAAATCATTATACTGGCAACAGGTTGTCCAGAACTACGCTTAGACTGTACAGTGGATAAGAAAGTTTCTGGTTCGTTTTCGGGCCTGTTTTGTTTTGTCCATGCTGAAGAAGAATCCGGAAATCTTATTCGCCCAATTGGGCGATCTGTTTCGTACCATTTTTTACCAGGGCCAATCTCTGTGGTTGGGAACTTGGCGGGGATAGATGGTTTGGCAGATTCTAGGAAAGCAGGGGTGGGGGCACTGGCTCTGTTTTCGGAGGAAGGAGTATTGATTTTAAAAGTACTCAGTATTTGCTTGTTTTGTTCGATCACTCGAGATTCGCTCGGGTCCGCTGAGGAGAGAAGAGTTACCCATGTGCCTTTATCCTCTGTTATAACAGTTGCTACGACAATTCTCGCACCTGTATCGCGAAGAATCCACGTGCTTGCAGGTTTTTTACTTACTTCAGTGTCTGGAAGTTTTTTAGCAGATATATTATCTTGTATTCCTTTGGTCAGCTCTGTGATGGCAGGATTGCCTGCATCATACGCCATTACTACGAATGCAGTTTTGGGTTGTCCGATTTCATCCTTGTCTGTAGATGAAAACAAGTATGCCCCATTTGGTGTTTCTGTAGGTTTGATTTGGATGTTCTTAGGGAGACTAACCTCAAATCGACTACGTCCATTCGGGTCTTTGTAGAGATTTATTTCGCTGGAAGTCGACTGGGTAGTTTCGGGAGATCGTGGGGTAGCAGTAGGTACTCCTTTTGGAGGCTCAGCTAGTTTTGCAGGAAATGCGGTAGGAGCTCGCATGGGTTCATCTGCGAGTTTGGCTCGTGCTGCGGTCGGAGGAGGGAGCTGTGTGGGTTCAGCAGAAACAGAAGTAGCGGTAAAGAGGGCGATCGGTCTTGGCTCAGAAGCGGTGGGAGTTGGGGATCCAGCGAGGCGAGCTGCAACTCGTGCTTCTACGGCTGCGTCAAATGCGATAGCGGTTCTGTCGGGAGTGGGGGAGGATCCAGGCCTGGCACAGGCGGCCATAAATGGAGACAGGAGAACAGCTCCAAAAGCGCGACGACTTACTCGTCCGGTGACTAATCGATCAATTAATTTACTCACCTATTACTGTAATAGCACAGTAATTTGGCTGTTGTCAATAGTTTAATGCGGAGAGAGGGAGATTTCCGGTCATCCGACCGGACCGAGTCGTATGACTCGGCGATTCTTCTCGAGTACGTCACGATATTGCTGTTTAAGCAACCTTCTTCCCTCAGTTGTTTTCAGAAACCTTTCTCTTCTCAGCGCATCAGATTTTAAAAGATAGGCCTCATATCCAATAAGTTTTAGTGGTCAAAAGTTCTTGGTAGACCTGACTTTTCCGTCGTGGTGATCCTTAATTCTCGTAATAGGATTAGCGGTTTGTCCTTTGTAGATATCGTTGTTTGCTAGCAAAAGAAAATAAACGTAGTTCATGCGGAGAGGGGGAGATTCGAACTCCCGATACCCTTGCGAGCATACCTGCTTTCCAAGCAAGCGCACTAGGCCACTATGCGACCTCTCCTTTTATATCAATTTCCGTGCTTCTTCCCAAACTTTTCTGTCTGACGGATAGGTAAGCT
>CALRDJ010000004.1 GCA_943354875.1 Candidatus Levybacteria bacterium GW2011_GWA1_37_16
GGAAGGTCTACGTGTATAATTGAAATCTAAACTGGGAGAGGTCGCATAGTGGCCTAGTGCAGAGGTTTACTAAACCTCCGTATCGCAAGATACCGCGAGTTCAAATCTCGCCCTCTCCGCCCTAATTAATTTCCAACTTTAATCTGCTATACTCATATCATGAAGGTAAACATTCGCCTCATATATCTCTATCTCTTTTCCTTTATAGGACTCACTATTTTGGTCATCGGACTTATCCGCATGGTAGATTTGGGCATAAAAGTCTTCGTATTTAAAGACGCAGATAAATTCGAATATTCTATGCCAATTCCTGTGGAGGGTGGAAAAGATGTTATAGATCCAAAGACGGAAAAAATGAGACAAGAAACAGAACAAACCAGATCCAGACAACGCGAAACCTCGGGGTCAGTCGCCATGATTCTCGTGGGACTTCCTCTCTACATCGCCCACTGGAGAATGATTAAAAAAGAAAATAAAAGCTAATAGTTCTCCGAAGGACTTTTATTATGCAGGGGTAGACGTAGGGCTTATCGATCTGGATTTTTTGCTTCTCTCATTATTTCGTCCATAATACTCCAATAGTCTGATTCTTTTCTCGCACGAAGCTGTTCGGGACTATTCAAGGGAAGAATCGCAGCACTCTTTTTCGCATCAGAAAACCTTTCTTTCGCATGGTTCTCCAAATCACTCAATGTTAATGCTCGTATCGCAGTAAGATCTGCCTGAGTTGTACCATACTTACTAAACTCATCTGCTCTCATATTTTTCCAGCCATCAAATTTTTCACGAATTTTTCCTACTACTTCTCTTCTCGGTGTATTTTTCACCCAATCAGGATTTATTCCTATAAAAAAAATGCGCATATGACCATCTAACCGACTCTGCAGGCCTTCATCAGCTAGGTCATTTGATCGTCCGCCTTCAGGCACCATATCTTGAGCAAATTCAGTACTATGGAAGGACCCACGTGTTCTTGGAGGAAATAAAGGCTCGTCTGGCCTCCTGGCTCTAAAAAGTGCGTCTAAGGCATCTGCGGTTCCACTATTTGGCACGTCTTCTGGTCCATTCATACCTATAGTATAACAAAATTGAGGCTAGAAATCAAATCTACCGCTCCTATTCGACAGCTATCGAAATAGTCTGGTAATGTGCTTCCCAGTACTGTGATTTCCCTACCGCTTCTTTCTGATCATAGCTATAAGACTCAAGCATACGTGCAGCCTTGGCGTAACTATCAAATTTTTTATGTGCGTGTGCAGCCACATCCTCTACTCTCATTCCTCTAACAGCTGTCACTTCTCTCTTTCCTGCAAAACGCGCTTCTAAATCTTGTGATCTGGCTGACCTCCATCTCTCGAAGAATTCACGCATGTACCGACCGTCACGCTCTGCACCTGGAATATCATGCATTTCTTTATCCAATGCGAAGAAAAACATATCCGTATGTTTCTCTATCTTTCTTCGTAACTCATCATCTGCAGCTTCGATTATAGGACTAAAAAGCTTGCTCACCACATTCCAATACTGCATTCTATAGGTTTTCATATCATGAGACCTGCTCACAGCACTAGGAATCTCATGGTCTGCTTGCGCTTTTTCGAACTGACCTCCCGCATATCTGGCCACATCTTCCAGAGATAACTCATGTATCGCATGTCTTTCGCTTATTGAGCTTAGTTTTATATCCATCCCGTGCGAGAGAGCTGCCTTCCAAGCTAAAAAATGCTCACGAACATGATTCAAGACTACTGCTCTAGGTAATCCATTTAATTCTTCTGCGGAGGTAGTGTCTCGGATAAACCCGTCTATACGACAATCAAGAGATCTCTTAAATCTTTCATTTTCTGGCTCTGTCGCAGAGCTAACGAGGTCATCGATACCTGCCCAATGCTTCGCTAGTCTTTCTGAGTCTGCCTGCCGAGTGTTATCGATCTGGATCGAGTCTGCCTGATATAGGTAGTACTGCGCTTGTTCGTGAGCATAAGAAGCGATATCACCAAGTGTTAATTTCCTGAATGCGTCTATATCCTGCTCAGGCACGAATTCTACTTGCAGCAAGTATGCCCGAGAAGCTTTCCATCCATCAAACGATGTATGTATGTGATCAATCTCATGTTTTCTGTTAGGATTATGAGGAGCATCTGGACTTATTGTCCGTACAAAATCTAACATATGATACGTCAATCTACCGCGCTCCTCTTTTTCTGTCTGTGTCGAAACGCCTGCCTCATGCCTTTGGAGCGGACTCTCGACATAACGAGCGAGAAGAAACTCCTGAGAAACCACAGACTGACCCAGAAGCTCTTGACGGGCGCCTGACCAATTCTCAAGGAAAAGATTATGCACTTCTTCTGCCAACTGCTGACCTTCTGATAATTGCTCTGGACCTTTTTGCATGCAGACAGTATAGCGAGATTGAGGCTAAAAATCAAATTCTGACACCTGTCTATTCTGCTATAATGATTTCTCATGAACAAACTCTTTTTCGATATCGAGACACTCCCCGCCTCTACTGAAAGCCACACGATCCTCCAGGAAATATACGACAGGCGAGTCAGTCATGCAGCTCCAGGAAAACCAGTGCCACCATTTACCGAATATGTAGAAAAAAGTTCTTTTGATGGGGCGTTTGGTCGAATTGCCTGTATTTCATATGCGATAAATGACGATCCTGTCCAGACACTCTCAGGAGAAGAAAAAGATATACTCACGAAATTCTGGGAAATCGCCAGGAAAGTCGATGTGTTCGTCGGATTTAATATCATAGACTTTGATATGCGTTTTATTTTCCAGCGTTCGGTCATCTGGAACGTACGACCTACGAAGTATTTAAGTTTTGCCAGATACCGAAGTGATCCGATGTTTGATGTCATGTATGAATGGTCGAAGTGGAACATGCAGGATAAAATATCTCTAGATAGCCTAGCTAAGGCACTCGGCTTTCCCAGTTCGAAAGGTGGCACGATCGAAGGAAAAGACGTAGCCCAAGCATACCTCGATGGCCGGATAAAAGAAATTTGTCAGTACTGCGAAAAAGACGTAGAGCTAACACGAAAAATCTATAAGAAAATGACCTTCGAGGCCTAACACTCTTACATCATTCCGAAGTGAGGATACACACCCCATATGCTGCCACTGTACAAACAGTTAAACAAAACTCCTAAGATAATAAGCCCTATTGCTGTTTTGGACAATTTCCCATCGAGACACGTGAGGAGGAGAATAATAAGAAATGGCATGAAATCGAGGGCATATCGATACCCAAATTGGGCATATCCGATACTGTACCACAGGAAAACCGGAAGTGTCAGTAGTAAGGTAGTGATAGCAGCAGACAGTGTATATTTTCCTTTTTTCCAAGCTAAAAGAAGCAGGAAGAGAGGAGAGGTGATCCATATCGCTACCCCCCATGGATTTGCTTTCATATAAGGAAACTTCAAAACCATTCCTCCATACACATCGACAAGTACTGGATCTGGAGGCATAAAAAGAAACGCATAAAGATTTGCAGGAAGATGTACGATACTTATCTCCTTCCCGTATTTTAGATTAACCCCTATAGGGAGATCGTGTGTCGAGATATTGTATCCATATCCTGTTTCAAACACTGAATGAAAACGTCGATTATTATATACTCCAAATGCTCCCAGCGCCAAAATGACCGGAATCATGAGCAAGACAAGCGAACGAAAAGAAAATCTTTTCTGCAAAAACTCCATACCGAAAAACATAAGGCTCAGCAGCAGAGTAAACCTACTCAGGAATGCCATGCTGATAAAAAGCCCTATGAGAAGTGGATGTTTTTTCGAAAAATATGCCCACAAACTGAGCAGTATAAACGCAAAACCAAGCGCCTGAACTTCATACGCGGATCCATTTATCACACTCGTACTAAATAAAACGGTTGAGAAAACTATGAAAACTGAAAGCCACAGACTATCGACCCGATCAAATTTGAATTTCTTAGCTATAGAATAGGTAGCTATAAAAGAAGTGATTAGAGAAAATATACCGATACTGACCTGCGGAAATGACTGCCCAAAAACCAAAACAAATGGCATAAGCAAAATCGAAGATAACGGCCCAAAGTAGATATAGAAGTTGTTATGATAATTCGCTATATCTCGAACTGGTAAATTAATTACCGGAAGATCGAGATTCCAATGCAGAAACTGGTAAGCCAAAACCACGAGATCTATATCATATCCTCTTTGACCTATGGTGAGATACAAATAAGTAGAATAAATCCCAAACCCAAGCATGAGAAGGAATAAAAATAATTTCCCATATTGCCTCAGGTATAAAACTACGCTCATGAGTGAATTGTAGTACATCCAGCCTAACATTGCAGAGCAGGTTTGTTTATATACTCAATTTAAAGTAGTAGCTCTCTTCAGAAGTTTTTTCTCATGAAGAGTGTGCTCGATAACGAAAAGCTGTTTTTTCGAAAGCAGTGGAAGATCATCAAAAGCGAAAAACTTCGCCTCGGTTACTTCGGCACTTTTCCGAAATTCTCCACCGATAAATTTTCCTAAAAATCCGATCTCGATACGAGATGATTCTCTGTCGGTTCTGATTTCTAGTTCTTCATCCACGCTCACGATAAGACCTGATTCTTCTTCGATTTCTCGCTCGAGAGCTTCCTGCGGGTGCTCTTTCGCTTTTATATATCCACCAGGCAAACTCCACGGTGTCTGGCGATAGGTATGTCGAAAAAGCAGAACTTCATTCTTATCATTCAGAATAATTCCGGATACACCGATGAGAAACTGATCCTGAAGAATCCGCATGACGAAAAGCTGTAGAGGTTTTGATAATTTAAGCGCGCGCCAGATTTTAGCGAGGGTTCCCATGATTATAAAGATTTATCATCCGCTGGATGACCTGATTCTGCTCTGAGGCGTTCGTTTTCGAGTTCTATCTGATGTACCCGTTTCGTCAATTCGGCTACTTCCTTATGCGCATCTTTTAGCGCACTATCTTTTCCATGAATTCTAAAATATGAAGAAACCCCATCTACCAGACTTATCAGCCAGCTCACGACAAATCCCACGAGCAAAGATCCGAGGGCGATCAGATACAGTGGGATCCCTGAATAAGAATAATTAGCCAGGGTTATGGAAGCCGTTTGGGTATTTTGGGTAGCGAAATACGCTCCACCAATACCGAATAAAACCAATACTACGAGAACAAACATAGCTAATTAGAATATAACCTGATTTTCCTCCATTTGCAAGAACTAGGATGTGAATGCTTAAGTATTTTACCTATATTGAAAAGCTTATATCTTTTAAAGTACCTAATGAGTAGAGCTTACACACGATTAAGACTTAGCTAGCTGAGTCTTAATCGTAATCTCTTAGAGAAGTTATTTCGAGTCTACGGATTTAATATCCGATGCATCATTGTTATTGAATACATCTTCTACCTCATTTATTTCTTCTCCTTTTACAGGAACTGCCACCACTATTCCACCTTCGTTTACTCTAGTTTCGTATAACTTAGATTCATCTTCGGTTAATCCTAAGTTAGCGAATCCACCCAGCAAACCTCCTGCAACTGCTCCTGTAGTAGCTCCAGAAACGGTTGTTGCGACTGCACCAGTCAAGCCAAGTGCTGCAGCAATAGGACCACCTATAAAGATAGCTCCAAGTCCAGGAAGTACCGCTGCTGCAACGAGACCAGCTAGTCCTCCAAGTATCAACCCTGCGGTTGCACCTGAGGTAGCTCCCTCTGCTACATCTGTACCGGCACTTTTTTCTAGTACTTGTCTATCTTCTTTGTTTTTAAGAATAAATGGATAAATCTTTTGGATTATATCCCAACTCCTTTAGGTCGGAAATTGCAGATTCTGCATTTTCTCGATCTGTAAAAACTCCTAGTACTGTTTTCTTCATATTATTTCTCACCTCCTTTCTTTTCTTAATCTGGATCAATAATAGGAAAAACAAATTAAAGTACCATGATAGTTAAGTAAGAGGAATGTAAGATGCGAGGATTTCAGTAGTTAATTATTCTGCCGTAAGGATCTGACTCACATTGCTAAAGGAGAACGAGCCTCGCCTTTTTAATTTCGTTGACGTAAAAATGCGGGAATTCCTAAGACAAGTCCTTTCTTTGAAGCTAATTTCAAACTAAAGCACCCTATTGAAAAATTTACCTTTTTAAGCCTTCGAAGAAAGAATAGTACATTTCAGCAAAAATTTCAATCTCTGGTATAATTCACCCATGAAGAATACGATTCTAGATATAGACCATGATGAAGTAAACAAATTTTTCTTAAATCAAGATTCATATATCACTACTGAGATACCTCCCTATTACAGGTTTAATCGAATACTTTCACTAGTTTCTAAGAAGATGAACGGCTCTACAGTGATGGAAAAACGTCTGGAAGCAGCAAAAAAAAATAGCAATGTTAACCATGTAATATACGGGAACAAAAATGGAAAATATGAATGGCGTAAGTTTGAGCTTATACATCCTGTCCTATATATATCCTTAATCAACACCCTGACCAGTGAAGAATCATGGAAAACTATTCGAGATCGATTTGAAGAAATTGGTCAAAATAGCTCAATTGAATGTATGAGCATACCAGTACTCCCCAGAAATAAACAAAAACAAAAAGCCTCACAGATAACCGAATGGGTTGAATCTATGGAAAAAGAATCCATAAAACTTTCTTTGGATTATGAGTATCTTTTTCAAACAGATATCTCAAATTGCTATGGATCAATTTACACTCATTCTATCTCATGGGCTCTCCACGGCAAAGAAGTCGCAAAAAATAATAGGAGATATAAAGACCTACTAGGCAATAGGATAGATTGCCATCTCCAAGCTATGTCTTACGGGCAGACGAACGGAATTCCCCTAGGAAGTCAGGTTATGAATTTTATTGCAGAGATAGTTTTGGCATATGCAGACGAGAAATTATCTGAAAAAATAGGCAGACGTATAAAAAAAGGTGATTATCATATTTTGCGCTACCGTGACGACTACAGAATATTCGTACGGACTCCCTATAATGGCGAGTTCATTATGAAAGCATTAAGCGAAATATTGATTGATCTTGGGATGACACTAAGTGCAAAAAAAACCATTAGGAGTGAAAAAATTGTCATTGATTCAATCAAGCCAGGCAAAATTGCTTCTTACCATGAGTTAACACCTAAAGTATTTACTCATCATTCGCTACGAAAAGAGCTTCTTATGATTTATGAATTTGGTACTAAATTTCCTCACAGTAGAATCATTGATAAAAGACTGGAACACGTCCTTAAAGCCACAGCTCCAAATATACTTCAAGATAATTATGAGGAAATCGTTGCCATACTTACAAACATAGTTTTTGAAAATCCTAATTCTTTTCCAGTAGCAGCAGCCCTAATAAGCAAAGCTATTTATCCACTTAAAAAAGGAGAGACAAGAAAAATATTAGATAAGCTTTTTAGGAAAATTCATCTACTACCAAACTCAGGAATTTTAGAAATCTGGCTACAAAGGATAACAGCGGCAAATAAAGTTGACTATCCGTACTACGAAAAGCTCTGTTCCGTAACAAAAGGGGATAAGGTATCACTATTCAACTCAGAATGGATTATTAGTGATTCTATGAAGCAGATAGTCGAGGAGACACTAATTGTCGACCCTGAAGAGATAGAAAATCTCGATAGGATTATTGAAAATAAGGAAGTGGAACTATATAGACCTTATTAACGCTCTGCGTCGCAGAAGGTGAGATTTATGACGCGGTGTTGAAGCTAGAGTGTGATTCTGGAGGCCTTCCCTATCCCATAGCATGAAAATAGCAAGGGTTTGATTAGGTCTGATCTCTTTCTAAGACTTCCCTGTCTTAACGGGGAATAATCGCTTAGCATCACTCATCCAGAAAGCAATCCCGCTGTAGAATTTACTCGTAAAGGGGAGAGCTTTTATGGTAGTAAGGGGTTGGTGTAATTCCCGCCAAGATTTTTTCTGTGCGAATTTATCTGAATTTTTTAGGAGTTGTCTTAAAAGGATTAACGGTGCCCATTTTGCCACTGAAAGGGTTTATGTTACCTTTTGAAGAGAAATTATCCAGCTTTGATTTGTTAGGTGATGTTTTATAATGCGGAGCAACATAACTACCATTTTTTTTCGTGTAACCTTTTACCCCTTGTAACGCTTCTACGCTTGGTACAGAGGCTAAGGAGAAAGATGTTATTAAAAGAAATGCTAGTAAGCCAAAAAGAATCTTCCTCATAAATTTATTATATAACAATTATCTCTATTCATTCTCGTCAACATATGATTGCATGCCCTCCCTAAATGACTCAGAATTGCCCGAATAGTCATCGACATCATCTTGTGTTATACCCTTCTCCTCAGCCCACTCATAACCTGCCTCATGTCCACTACAATCCTCTGTACAAGGATCTCCGTTAAATTCTAGGCCATTTGTTGTATCAATATTTTCCTCCGTTTGCTCAGATTCAATATCCTCATCAGGATAATCATCAGAATTAACGGTAGAGACTGATGAACTTTCGCTTCTTGCAGTGCTAGAGCTTGATGAAGAACTAGAAATGAATAAAATTAAAATAGAAAAAGTAGCGACTATTAAAATCCACTTCATATAATTACAACTCGTGACTATTTTAGCCTACAGTACGACTTATGACAATGATACTGATTTAAATTTACCCCATATTTAGCACAATAACTCTTACTTTTTCTGCAGTGGTGCCCGCCATTCCTATCTAAACCACCAGGAGATGCTTCTGCGGGTCGTGCCGTAGTCAATGAGAAGGAAAACATTAATGCAAGAGCAATTAAACTAAGAAAAACCTTTTTCATGACCTGATCATAGCACATATCTACATACTGTCGTCTGGTTTGGGGGATTTTTTCTAAGTTCCTGCTGAACCCGCTGATAATTCAGGTACTCTTTCCAGGCTTGCTTGAATGCTTAATCCGCTGTTTTCCTTTGGTTGAAGTAAGGGTGATTAGTCGTTTCATATGCAGTCGTTATATTGGATACTGGGAATTACACGTGATTACGGCCTGATCGTAGTATCCCTGACTTATTTGTATACATGCAGGACCAGTGCTACTCTGCATGCCATATAGATTTATACACTGTTGTTTCTGATTATTGAACGTAAGCGCTGCATCAGTTTTACATTCCTGATTGAGCTCAGAATTATTATTCTGCTGTTGTATTACAGGATCAGGAGTAACTACAGCCTGTGTATTGCTTGATGGAATGTATGGCTTGTCGGAGCTCTTAAATGAATCACAAGAGGATTGCGTTAATTGATACGTTCCATAACTAAGAGTACACGTTACTAATGGCTGTGCAGAAGAACCTGTCTGTGTAGGTATTTGTGGCGGTTTAGTATTGTGTAGGGCGGTAAGTGCATTTTGATCTTGCACACACTTGTCTTTTGAATTATAAAAAAGCCACTGAGGACCAATTTGACAGCAGGTTGTCTGGGAACATGCATTTTTTCTTAACCGAACACTTCCTCCCCCACAGTTACTGCTTATGTTACAGGTAACGAATGGGTCTGGGTCAGGAATAGGGGTAGGGGCTTTATAAACAGGCTGAGCGACAGTAGGAACCGCATATACAGGAGCGCTTGTTGGTACTTCTATTTCTGGCGCTAGAGATTGAGGCACAGATTTCGTATACAGCCCGAGTACGAAATTTAGTGCAGCGTCGTTCGTACTCAAGAGGATGAGGAACCCCACGATAATCACTGCCAATACAAGGTTTATCCACGGAAGCACTCTTTGTATTTTATCTTGCTCAACCCATTTTTTAACTCGAAAATAAGGTTTCACTTTCCCCATCTTTTTAATAGAAACTCCTTTGTCTCCAATGCTTAGATAGTCATAGCCTCTATTTTCAAACTCAGCACGTAAGGCTCCATGATATTCTCCTCTTGCACTTACCCAACCTGGATTTCCTACATCTCGATTAAAAGCATCTATAAGTTCTTTATCGCTCATGGCCTTAAACCGTTTCTGAAATTCATTATAGTGTCTTTGTATCTGTTTCATTTATAAAAACTCTTACAGAGCATGTTTTCTGTCGTGAAGATAAACCCCGTACTGCTTTTGGATTTTCTGCATTTCTTTCTCTGTGAAATTTTTGTTTTGCCAGAATCCTCGTAACTCGTAACTGTCGTCTGCAAGCTTATAAATCCACACATTAAAAAGTCTGTCCTGCTTATCTTGGAAAATGATATTTATCTCCTTACCGCCTGCGACACTATCATTTATCCCGAAAACAATAAATTTGCTTTTATAATAGTCTTTACTAAAAGAGTCTAAGCCAGCAATGGTTCCATCCTCTGCTTTATCTGGCGGTATCGCAAGTAACTCTATCCCTTCATTTTTTCCTGCTAAATAATTAACAAAAGCTTTTCTGATATGTAAAACGAAGGGATTAGTATACGAAGTATAATAGCTCTGAAGTTGTTCTTCAGTAAAATGGAGTTCCTGCACCTTCTCTTCTGTTGGCGCTACCGCGAGGCTAATAGCTAGCTCCTTTCCCGTATGGGTCGTTGAATTTTTACCACTGCTTCGATAGGACACGAGGAAAAAACCTAGCAATAGGATGACTACGGAAAGTAATGTTATTGTCTTCTTGCTTATCATTCTATACGACCTGCTCCTCATGAGCTCTCACAAGGAATTCCGTTATTGTCTGAATCAAGATTGTATGGATCATATGTTTCTTTGTGTTCCACAAGAATCGTTCTTAGGGTAAAATAACTGTTAGGATCATCACTATTATCTAGAATTCTTAATGCACTCTGATTGTTCATACCCCCTATATATTCATAAAACTGTCGGGCTTCATCTCTGTCTGCGAAATCGGAGCATCGAATATCTGATTTATTATCGATTAGCGTATCAAACATCTTCTTAAGAGGGTCATACTCACGTGCTAATACAAAACACGTGTTAATATCCTCTCGCGTCACTGTAGGCTTGTATACTTCCTTACATAGTTCGTGTAGATCAGAAATATTCATAACCGATGTGTGGTTTTTTATTCCAGACTTTTTAATATATGAACTTAACGGTCTCCAGATCATGATACTAAGTAAAAGTAGTGATATGCTAGCCATCAAAATATACAAAAAATTGATTCTTTTTGTATCTGATTGACTGTTGTAATTTTTTTTATTAACTTCTGTATGATTCACAAAAAGCCCTCCGCCAGCGATGAGTTACCTCACCTGCTATCCTTTCGGATAACAGCCTCGTGAGCGCTCTGACGAAGAGCTTACTACTCACGAGGACTTATATGCCATGCTCAAAAATGAGTTTAGGCATCCGTATTCTACGCTTAGTATATCATAGCGTCAAAACATTCCCTTTTCTAGGATATAAGACTGATGTTTCCTTCCCCTGATAACTAATACTCAAAGCCAAATACTCCGTTAATCCCTCTGTCTACAGGATTAATTTTCCTTTCCATCCTATATCATACTTACACTTCTTGACTTCGACAGATAATTTATGATATCCTCTCGGAGAGAAGATCGAGGAAAGCTAAACCGTCCTTAAAGTGCTTCCACTTGCGAGATAATTTCTTGCCACATTTTGGAGCCACGATTTTCTGACACTTGTCGTGAGACAGTCAGAATTTCCGTGGTTTTTTTGTGACAAAATTATGCGCAATGTATATGAAACCGCCAAGAAAGCCTTAAACAGGAATGCTTCTGTTAGAGGAAACGATACTGGTACCTACAAACAAGAGCATAACTCCGAGGAAAAATCACGCAAATTGGAAGCAATCCAAAGATTAAAACGTTTAAATTACCGCACCCCAGCATCGGAGATTGAGTCATGCCTGAACATAATCTTTGATCCTTGGGAAAAGAACCCCGAATATTGGCTCCACATCGCCCAACACTATACCCCAAAAACGATTAACAGTATTCTCGCCCAGATGATTAAGCAGCACAGGAGAAAAGACATAAGCATTAAAAACACAGGCGCCTATTTTTCTTCTGTAATCAAATACCGACGTAAAAGGAAAATTTTTAGACGTACCAATGGAACTCGATAATTCATGAATAATTACACATTAAAACTTTACAAAAATAACGGAGAGGTAGAAACAGTCAGAACCAAGAAAAAGAAACGTTTTTTTAGAATTTTACGCATGATAGATTGGCAAAATCACATTAAAAATGCCTATCTTAAAATATCTTATGGAAAGAAGAAATGTACCGAAGGATGTCTATGTGATTTTTATAACGATGGTTATTACGCCAATAAAGAGGATATGCTGGAGACTTTTAAATATTTTAATGAGGAGAAGTAACCGATGGAATTTTTGAAAACCCACACAATTTCTAATTCTTGCGAGGGATAAGGAGGAGTGGCTTGTGGTTTGAGAGTGAGGACTAGGAAACTAATCCTCACAAACGAAATCTCAAGATTTAATAGAAATATCAAATCTTATTCTCCCACTTTCTTCGATCATATTGTATTCGAAGCGCGGATCGCTTTTTAAATGTAGGTTTTCAAAATTTTCTTTTATAATTCTTAGAATCTCTTGTGGGTCGATGTTTTTTCTCACCATTGGATGTCGCATAGCTGCTCTTTCCAGTGTCTTGTCCGCTAAGTGCATGTAGGTACTGTAGGTCGTCTGAATGTCTTTGTGCCCAACCAATGTTGCCACTTCCGTAATGGGAACTCCTGCCTCAAGCATGTGCGTAATATACGAATGTCTGAAGTTGTGAGGAAACGTACGCTTAATTACTCCTGCAGCGATGGCTCTCCGTTTTAAATCCGCGCTAAAATCGGTTACCTGAATCTGAGACTCCATAGAATTTCTAAAAACTCTATCTTTTGGCTTCCTATCTCTTATCATCTCTATCAGATTGCTCTTCAGTGGTTCTGTAAAATACGCTGTCCTATTTTCATTTGTCTTCGTGTTCACGAACGTGGCTTTTCCTGCACTTATATCGACGTGCTCAGCCGTTAATTCTGCCGCCTCTGAATAACGGCACCCTGTATAAGCAAGAAACATGGTCATCGTTCTGAAACGAAAATCTAAAAAATTACTGTCTTTTCCATGAAACTTACCATAGGTAAGTTTTGTATTCAATATCTTTTCAATTTCTTCAGGAGTAAAAATCACGATGTCTGGCTTGGTCTTCTTAAACGATTTGAAACCATCGAAGAAATCTGAAGGAAATCCCCTGTCTTTACAGTATAAAACCAGTTGTCGGAAAGCAAACTGGTAGGTGTTGAGGGTGTTGTTCTTTAATCTTTTCTCCTTTAACTGGAGAAAGAAGAGTTCTACATTTTCTTTCGTTAATTCTTTATCTGCAAACCACTCATTAATGATCCCGACACGACACATGCAGTGACGGATACTCTGCGGTGCTAAACCGAGTTTAATCGTAATAAATGATCTGAAATCTGATTCGACGATCTGCATACTCCCCTTTGGGAGTAGCTTGTGGAATGAGAGGAATGTTCTTGCGAGGAACTATTGTATTATAACAATACTTGCTCTAAAATTCAACCCATTCCGCTACTCTGCAGACATTAAAAAAGCACCTCATCGGTGCTTGATCTGAAAGTAGCTTCTAGTAGTTAATTCCTCTGCCGTAGAAATGCGGGAATGTCCCAGACATCTTCTTTTTCCGTCTCTCGTTCCTTTTCTGGCTGAGTCTGAGAAATCGGCTGACTGGATGAGGAGTAATTATTATTTGAAGTCACTGGCGGATTCACCGGCTGAGGCATAGAATTTCCCTGTCCTCCCATACTTATATTCGTCAGGCGTTCTGGGGTATTTATAAATCCTTTTAGCGTCTGCTTCGTCGAGTCAAAACCAGTAGCGATGACGGTGATCTTTATCTGATCTCTCATACTCTCATCGATAGTGGCTCCGAAAATGATATTCGCATCTGGATCCGCTGCATTTGATATGATTTTCGCTGCTTCGTCCACCTCTGCCATAGTAAGGTCAGGTCCACCGATGATGTTGAAGAGCACTCCGCGAGCACCATCCATAGAAATTTCTAGTAATGGCGAGGCTATCGCTGAACGAGCTGCTGTCTGTGCCCTGTTCTCTCCTACTCCGCTTCCTATTCCCATAAGAGCTGATCCAGCATTTGTCATGATACTTCGGACGTCTGCGAAATCGACATTGATGAGTCCTGGTAACGTGATGAGATCAGAAATTCCCTGTACGCCCTGAGTCAGTACTGAATCTGCGACTTTAAAAGCTTCCAGTAGTGATAATTTTTTATCGACCACATCGAGGATTCTTTGGTTTGGAATGACAATCAAAGTATCTACTTTATCTTTTAGATTTTCTAGTCCATCTTCAGCCGAAACCTGTCGCCTAGTTCCTTCAAAAGTAAAAGGCTTCGTGACCACTGCGATGGTCAATGCACCGACTTCCTTCGCGATACTCGCGATCACCGGAGTAGCACCAGTTCCGGTACCGCCTCCTAGACCAGCGGCGAGAAAAACCATGTCAGAACCTTCCAGGAGACTCTTTATTTTCTCTGCACTTTCCTCAGCTGCTTGTCGTCCGATATCAGGGTCTCCACCAGATCCCAAACCCTTCGTGAGATTATCACCGATCTGAAGTTTTGTCGGAGACTGGTTGAGAAGGAGTGCTTGCGCATCGGTATTTACAGCCACGAAATCGACTCCCTGGATTTGTCCTGAAGCGATCATGGAGTTTATAGCATTTGTACCACCACCACCAACACCTAGTACGCGGATCTTAGCAAAATTCGTAGTTTGAGGCTTAATCAGCATTTGCAAGAATCCTAACAGATCGTATATTTTTTTGCAAGCCCTGTTTCGATTGTCATCCTGAACTTGTTTCGGGATCTCCCTCGTTTACCCTGAGCTTGTCAAAGAGTTATTTTAAATGCAAATGAAGAATTTTTATTCTCTCCAATACTTTTGTAACCAAAAGTATACAAAAGAATCTCTTGCTACGAAGTCTGACTAAAAATCTTCAGTCGTTAGTCGGGGGATTGTCCTCCCCCTTCAGCAATTCGCTGGATTCCCCCTGACAACTCCTTCAGATTTTCTTAACGCCCTTTGTTCTGACGCAAGAAACGAAAGAAATACTCTAAATACTTAATGTAAAATACTAAATACAATTTTCTAGGATCTAACATCTAGGATCTTGTAGTGGCTTACGGGATAAACGATTTGATGAGGTCAATTACCTTTTTGAAAAACTTTCCACCGGATACACCGCGGAGAAACGGAATCTGTGGCATATTCATACCAAAAGGTAGCGTTGACTCACTCTCCAAAGTAGACCCATACATGGCTAGCCCTATAACAGTCGAGAATGCAGGACTTTGTACTTCATCGATAATACCTTTCATCTCCATAGGATATCCTACCCGTACTGGCATAGCGAGCATACGTTTCGCTGCATCCACAACACCTATCGTGAGTGCGCCACCGCCTGATATAACGAGTCCTGCTGGCATTTGCCCCCCATACCCACTTTTCTTAATTTCAATCCCTACCATGGTAAATATCTCATTCAACCGCGGACGGATAATACCATCGATAAGGGTTTTTTTCGAAATCTTTCGTACTTCTTCAGGTAAATTAAGTGAGCTTACGTCGATTTCATCTTTTTTCTCAGTAGAAACAGGCTCTCTACCCACAGACATGTCATCTTCATGACGCAAGACTTTCCGCTCTATTTCTTTCGATAAGTATAACTTTATCTTCTCAGCACTCTCGAGCGAAATACGAAGTCCAATAGCCAAGTCATTTGTAATATGACGTGCGCCGATGGGCAAAACAGATGAATATGCTACTGATCCTTCTACATAGACACAAATATCAGTCGTACCAGCACCGATATCGACTAAGACTACTCCCAATTCTTTTTCTGTTTCAGATAGCACTGCAAGACTACTGGCATATCCACTAAAGACTACGCTGTCTACATCTACTCCTACCCCTCCGAGCGCTTTTTCTAAGTTACGCAGCGATGTAGCATTTGCTGAAATAATATGAGTATCTACTTCTAACCGAACACCAGTCATCCCTATCGGATCTTTAATACCTTCTTGTCCGTCTACTGTGTAGTTACGAGGCAGTACATGCATAATATCTCGAGAAGATGGCATGGAAACAGCACGCGCAGCATCGATCACACGACCTAAGTCACTTGGACTAATTTCTCCATCTGGTGAAGAAACAGCTACGACTCCTCGTGAATTCTGACTTTCGATATGACCTCCGCTTACAGAAACGATTACGTGAGCAGCGGAATACCCTGCCATGCGCTCTGCAGACTCCAAAGATCCATTTATCGCAGATACTGCTTCTTCTATGTCGACGATCTGACCTTTTCTAATACCGAGTGCTTTATGCTCTGAGACACCGAGGACGTTTACCACATCGTCAATCCTAGCGATAACGGTTACGATTTTCGAGGTTCCTATATCAATCCCTACTACTATTTTTCCGTCTGTAGCCATATCTATTTATTTTAACTCAATCACAGGCTTATCAAACCGCAAATCCAAGCGCTTCACAGCCTTACCTTCTATTGTAAGTCTCGAGAGTATGAGTTGTAAAGAGGCGACCTGATCATGAAGGTTTTTCTCGCGAGAAAATAAAATTTCTTCTCCTCCAGAAAGCCTTACTTGAAATCCTGCTGAATCACTCGAGACAGATAGAGACGATGGTACTACATGAATAGCTTGTAACTCATCTCTGAGTGGAGACAACTCATCTGATGAGGCATGAAGGAATGTTTTTTCAGAAAGAGGATTTAAAATTACGGGCTGGAAATAAAACTGATAAGCAAGCGCATAAAAAAAAGCTGGAGACAGAAGCAATAAAAGTATAAGGAGAAAAAGAAGAGGAGATTTTTTTCTCGATTTTTTCTGAAGCTTAGCACTGCGACGTGATGTAAACATACTATGAAGCCACAACTCCATGAAGAACTCGGATAATACCATCTGCTGCATTTTCTAAAGTGTTTTTTATGGAAACTTTCGTTTTATAGGTATCAATATTCTCCATCATGGTCTGAATTTTTTGAGAGAGAATATCTGGCGTAAGACTTTGCTGATCCATTATCTCTGAGAGTCCTGCATCTTTTAGCATCTGGGCGTTTTTTCCTTGCTCGTTATTTTGAGAAATAGGAAGAGGGATAAGCAGACTCGGCTTTTCAAAGTACAAAAGCTCTGTCACTGTGTTCATACCGCTTCTGGATATAATCAAATCTGCTTTTTCCAAAATCTGTGCGACCTCTTCGGGCTTTACAAATTTCGTAACTATATATCGGTCTTTTTCTTCCCCCAAGGATTCTCGTTTTTCAATTAATCGGTCAAAGTCGCCATACAACTTCGCATCTCCTGTTTGGTGAATAATGCGGTATTTTTTTATCAGTTTTTCCAGTGCTCCCTCGACTAACTCATTTATTGCATGCGATCCACTACTTCCACCAGTAATATACAGCAATGGGTCTTCCCCATTTGGTATTGGAAGTTGCTCGCCTCGCTTCACGGTCGAAGCGGGGGTATTAGAAATTGGGTATTTTCGTACCGGATTACCGGTCAATACCGTTTTAGATGCAGGAAAAAATGGCGCAGAGGACTCCCAGGAAATACAAATTTTTCGAGCAAATTTTCCTACAAATATATTTGATGCTCCCGCTTCGAGTGTTTGTTCGTGAACTACGATCGGAATTCTCAAAAGCTTGGCAGCGATAGCTACGGGAACTGCCACATACCCACCAAAAGATAATACGACATCCGGTCGAAGCGTCCTGAGTCCGATATAAGCCTGAATAAGTCCATAGGGAGTTTTCAGGAGAGATGGAATCGTATGTCGACTAAAGTGGCGCTGGAGTCGTCCGGTCATCAGAGAGATAAACGGGATGTTCCGACTCGTCATCGTCTGATACTCCAGAGAGAGCGCAGTATCTTCTTCGAATGCATGCTTTCTTCCCATCACGATTACCTTATCTTCTTTCGGTAATCGTTCGATAACTGCTAATGCTGGCGATAAATGGCCTCCACAAATAATAATACGCATATACTAAAACTTTCTGATGGTGCTCTCTATTTTACTACGTGACTGCCGAGAAATACTCAGCAATATTCCGATCGCACACATGTCTATGACAAGCGCTGACCCACCATATGAAATAAATGGCAACGGTATACCGGTCAGAGGAATAAGAGCGGTTTGGGCTGCCAAATTTATAAATGCCTGAACTGCCAAAAATGAAATGATTCCTCCTGCTAACAGCTTACCAAATGTATCTTTCGCATTTACTGCAATTACAAACCCCCGCCATACAACCGCCATGAAAATGAGAACTAAAATAGTCGATCCTATAAATCCGACCTCTTCAGCGATAATGGCAAATATAGAGTCAGTCGTATTTTCAGGAAGATATGCATATTTCTGTAATGAATTACCAAGCCCCAGACCAGTAATCCCACCAGATCCCAGAGCGATCAAAATTTGTCTTACATGATACGTCGCATGCTCAGGAGAATCTCCTATATTCATAAACGTAGCAAGTCTCGCCGCGCGATATGGAGAGAATTTTATGAGTAGAAATCCTGCTACCCCTACGACCGGAACAGCTGCGAGAAACTTCCAAATGCTTCCGCCAGAAAGAAAATAAATAACTGCAGCTTCTACTAAGATGACTGATGCTGTTCCCATATCAGGCTCTAACATTACGAGCCCTAAAACTAGCCCGATAAGCAGGCAAAACGCCAAAAATCTTCCATTTTCTTTTCGAGAAAACCATGCTGCTAGATAAATCGCTAGTCCCAGCTTTACATATTCTGCCGGCTGGATAATAAAGAATCTCGCATCGATCCATCGATTAGCACCCAATGCATATATGCCGATTCCGGGGATAAAAACTCCTACCAACAGGACTATGGCAGAAATGAGAATAGGTAGTGATAAATTATAGAGCTTACGATAATCAAAAAACGTTGCCACGGTCATAGCGGTCAGTCCGAGTGCGACCCATTGAAATTGATCTCTGATATAGCGATATTTATCTCCGAAATCTCGATATGCGATATATGAAGATGCATTGAATATGCTAAGAAGTCCGAAGCTCACGAGTATAAGTACGAAAATTAAGAGTGGAAAATCGATTTGAATTTTCTTCATATGAATATAATAAGTATAAGGTGAATGCTAGAGAATTGGAAGAGAAATTTTAGATAAATGCGATGTACAAACCGACTATGGCAAATACAAATCCGAGAAGCCAAGCTCTCATGACAATCTTTGGCTCTTCCCATCCACGTTTTTGAAAATATAAATGAAGAGGTGCGGCAGCGAATAACTTTCTTCCTAAGAATCGTTTCGACAAAAGCTGGATAAGTGACGAACCGATCTCAAGAACAAATACTCCACCAATTACTGCAATTGCTATCGTTTTTCCAGTCAGAAGTCCTATGACTGCCAGCACTGCTCCGAGCGATAACGCGCCCACGTCACCCAACCAAATGCGAGCCTTATAAATATTGAAATATAAAAAGGCCGCCACACTTCCCATGAGTATAGCGATAAAGATACCCAGCGTCTCATCTAGCTGCCTTGAGGAGATAGCTAAGAATGCTACCAAGCAAATAATCAAAAGTCCTGGGGCAAGTCCATCCAGCCCATCGGCGATATTCACTGCATTTACGAAAGAAACGATCACAAAGGCTGCAAAGGGTATAAAGAGGAATCCCATATTTGCCAATCCAAATCCATGAACGAAAAGAAAGTCGTAACCAAGCTGTGCATAGAAAACATAGGCGATAATAAATGCCATAATCCATTGGATTAAGAATTTATAACCGAAAGAAATACCGAAGAAACCATTTTTTCCACCGACCAATTTCTTCACATCATCATACAGCCCCAGCAGTCCAAAACCGATGAATGCGAACAGCATAACGAAGAGCTCCCATGGCTTTATGTGAATACCAAAGATTCCATATGCCCACAGCGTCAATATAGTAACTATAGCGATTATGAGAATCCCGCCACCAAATGGCGTTCCTACTTTCCACGCATGAAATTTATCAAAAAGTGGTGTAAGCTGATTAAACGGATCTTTTGTTTTTTGCTCTACCCTACGAAGTTTTATTTTATAGAGAAAGTCTATAAAAGGCACGAAAAGAATACCGCTGATCACAAAAGAAAGGATAGATAGCCCCAAAAGCTGCGCCATATCTCACTATTATACTCTTCCTGAGGCTGTTATTCAAACTCCCGAAAGCAAGCTTGCGTTTTCCCGTTCTTAGTAGTATAGTGCTTCACTATAATGGCAGGAGAATACGGTCCACAAGGAAACCCACTGAATAAAAACTCTCAGCGGGAGGTTACCAGATTTTCTGGACCTCAACTGCGTGAGATTAATACCCAAGCTTCTTCATATCTAGATGCACATCCGGAAGCAGATAGAGACACTCTCGTATCCCAATTTAGCACCAATACCAAACAAGCCGAGCGGTTTCAGAAAGGCCTGGATGTACTGAATCAAATGGCAGTTTTTAACTCTGACGGCTTTGATCCGGCCCAAAACATCCTGACCGTTGTCGTGCGCGAGGATACTTCAAATCCTGTAAAAATAGAGCCAGTTGAGGGAAAATTTCATCACCATTATGAAACTTATTGGATTAAAGCCCCTGTGGAAAAACCAAAGGCTGAATCAAAAGTCGAACCAAAACCGGAAGCTCAGGACATAATTTATCCATTCGCCTCAGGAACTCGAAATACGACTCAACCAAGAAACAATGGGTTCAGAGAGGGTAAAGAGGACAGACGTAGCAGAGAAAGAAGAGAAGAACGAAGACGAATTTCGAAAAAATATTTTGATACCATTATCCTAGATGAAGGAAGAATGCATGGAGGAGAGACCATGGCACTCAATATGTTAAGAGTAAATCTAGGAGATGATGGAAAAGCAATACTACTATATAAAAGAGACTTGTACAGAAAAAATCCCGATGGTACCGATCATCTTATCCAAATTGACAGAGAAACTGGAGCACTAATTACTGATGACCCGACCTATAGATATGAGGGGATTAGACCAGATAATCTACGATACTATGAAGCACATGCGAAAGCACTTGAAGAAGGAAAAGCCGTTGACTATCAACCTCCTCCACTCCCTGAGGCTGAAATAGCATCGGTTTACCATCAAGCAGTGTCTGAAGGTTTTATTCAAGTCATAACCACTAGTAACGGGGTAGTTGAATTTGCTTATGAGGCAGACTCTTACTTTGGAAGAACCTATTCAAAAGCAGACTTAGAACAAGGAGTTTTGATTGATGCCTTGTTTTCTCATTTTTCAAAACTAAAACGCCCATTACGTCCTCAATTCGTCACTCATCTAAAAACAGTAAAGGCAGGGCTGGAACACGATTTCGCCAACAAATCAAAGAAGCTAAATAGTCAAAAACCCATGGATCCTAGTACCCCTTCATAATCTTAGATACGTATTCGATCATGTAGGTCTTCCAATAGAGTTTTTTTAGTGGAATATCATGAGCGTGCACAAATTCACGAATTTCTCCACCAAATCCCTGCTTAAACAGTGTTAAGCCAGTCCACGGATGCTTCTTCGAATCAGTAGGTGCGATGCCCCAGAAATTGTAGAGTTTCTTTCCTCGCTTCTTCGCTTCTTTTATGGCTTCCCACTGCAACACATACGATGCGGGCACATGACGATACGCAGAAGCAGATGCACCATGATGATAAATGGCCATATCACCGACGAACAAGATAATAACACCTGCAATTATCTTTTCCTCAAATTTACAAAGCATCATGATAGCCTCGTCATTCGAGCCAAATATCTCCATTTCATCTTTTACTCCCCGATGAGCAACAAAATGCTTCCTGAGTGAAAGATCCACATATAGTCTGAGAAACGAACTCATATATTGGAGGCTTTTTGCTTTTATAATTTTTAAGTTAAATTCAGGTGCTTTTTTTATCAGATACCGGTGAGATTTCCGCATGTCCATTAACAATTGCTCTTCTGTCTTTTCCAAAGGCAGTGTCCAACAGGTCTCAGCATCCATATTATGAATAGGAGCGCTCATGTATTTCTTCTCTTTGAAAAATCTTGTTATAACTGGACTCTTGGCAAGAAGAGGACTGAGGCGGATAAACGAAACGTTTTTTTCCTTTCCCAGCTTTTTTATATACTCCATAAAGAAATCGAAAAGCGTTTCTGAAAAAGGTGCCACGACTGGACCATGACGAAGATGCAGATAGTGACCACGTCGTGCCCGTATTACTACTATCTGACATACTCCGACCAGCTCATCGTGTTCAAAAAGCCCGAGACGAATCACTTCCATATTCAGCTTCTTTTGGACCTCTCCCCAATTCCATGACTGAAAAAGCGGATACATCTCCACTTCTTTTTTCGATAGAAAATCTTCCCACAGTTTTTTATCAGTAATTTTACTTATTCTTTTCATACTCTTTAATAGATAAAACGACTGTTTCAACATCTGCTTCTGTCATGGTAGGATAACAGGGCAAATTCACGATTTCCCGACTCTGTCGCTCTGCATTTGGACATGACCCCATAACATACCCAACAGTTCCTAAGTCAGTTCCCTTCGGGTCGATCACTGATGAATACCAATTCCCTACATATATTCCCTTATTACGGAGAAATGCAGTAAATTCTATTTTATTTTTCACCAACAAGGGGAAGCGTAAAAGCGGCATAGGTTTTTTCAAAATAGAGCTTACGAATTTAATAGTTTTTAGCGCTTCGATATACTTACCTACAAACGAAGTGCGAAGAGCATTAAACTTTTCTACTCGCTTTAACTGAAAAAGAGCTACGTGAGCTAATTGGTTGGGCATAGTACGAACTTGTACGGTATAGAAATGTCCTTTTTTTTCTTTCTCAGAAACAGGAAGCGACAAAAACTGCATATTTTGCGCCATAACGATAAGTAATTTTCCAAAAGGATTATTATAAATAGGTAAAACAAACCAAAAGAAAAACGGATGAAATAGTTGCTGCATGGTCCAAAGAAACGAGGGATGTTTCAGACTTTTTTGATATATTTTTAATTTCTTTCCAAGCGCTTCAGATCTCGTAATCACCATGCCCCCAAACACAGAAGAAAAAGCTTTATCTCTTCCAAAACTAAAAAACCCGGCGTCAGAAAGACTACCTAATTTCTTTTTGTTAAAATCCCCTCCTATGCTATGAGCGCTATCTTCAATAAGAAGTAGTTTATGTTTTTTCGCAATTTCTGAAATAGCATCCATATCTGTCGGAATACCAAATGTATGCTGAACGACTACTACTTTCGATTTTTTCGTAATTTTATTTTCCAAATCTCCTGGGTCCATCACTAATGTATCCGTGGTATCCACATATACAGGACTCGCAGAAAGAGCGGTAATAGAGTTGGGCACTACTACGCAGGTGAATGCCTGAATTAATACTTCGTCGCCAGATTTTACTCCCATGCATTTTAAAATCGCATAAAGAGCTGACCGACCACTATTAAAACTGATCGCATGACCTACCTTAAAATACGTACAAAACCATCGCTCTAACGCGCGCGCACCATCTGACTTAAAATATACACTGGGAGAAAAAAAAAGACGAAGTGCCAATATCGCATCGTTTTTCTCTACATTCGGCGCTATGGAGATGGCTATCGGTCGATTCATAATTAAACTACACGAGAAAGAGAACGAAAAGATTCTTTTCCTTCAAATACGACTACGTCTCCTGCTTTTAGATCTTTTGTAATAAATTCCTCAATCTCATTTGGTCGAGCAACCTGCACCAGACATTCATATGGAGTATCCGAAACACCTTTTTCTACAGACCGCAGGAAATTTCGATTTGTAAGAAAAAGATTATCGCAGACTTTAGCTATTTCTTTCGCTATACGATAGTGCTCCTTTTTACTGTTTTTTCCCAGCTCTATCATGGGCTGCAAAACTATCACTTTTTTCCCTTTATACATCTTCATATATTTAAGTGCTGAGAGTACTGACTCAGGATTTGCGTTAAAAGTGTCATCAACTACCGTCGGTCCATGAGAAAGCTGAGATACGATCATGGTTTTTTCAATAGGTTTTAAATTTAAAACCGCTTGCTTAATATCTCGCTCAGACATCTTTAAGTGACGAGCGATATAAATAGCAGGTAAAATATTTTCTACATTATGTTCTCCGATAAGCAGCGTCTTATAGCGAGACGAGGTAGCGCCTTGCACTACGTCAAACTCTATATGTGTTTTATGAGAATCTATATTTTCCGCAAAAATCCTAGATGACCCCCTACCCAATTCCCCTGGTAAGACATGAGTAGAATACAAAACCTTTTCTATTTTAGTCTTTTTATACAAAGAGACGGCATTATCGCTTTCACCATTAAAAAGCGCTAGACCATCTTTCGGCAAAGATTCTATCAGCTCATATTTCGCACGCATAGTATTTTCAATACTGCCAAAAAGAGAGAGATGTTGATCATTCACTGCGGTTAAAATACCAATTTTCGGATGAACCATTTGAGATAGCTGAGCGATTTCACCTCTTTTGTATGCTCCCATCTCTACTACGAAAATTTCTGTGGTATCTTTTAGTCCTCGCAAAATCGTGGATGCTATTCCTATCGGAGTGTTATTCGTTCCCAGTGTTTTTAACACTCTAAATTTTTTGGCTAAAACTTGTGCGACAAATTCTTTCGTAGAACTCTTTCCGTAACTTCCTGTAACTCCTATAATTAAAACGTTCTTATTCTTACTTATTTTTTTTATAGAATTTTCTATTTGTATATCACGATAAAATTCAGTTGGAAAATACAATGCTAATACGAAAAATGCAGTAAGAAAAATCACTAACCGCTCGATAAAAAGAAGCCATACAAATCTATCCAGAGGAGGGATCATATATACCATCCATATAAGTATTCCAATTACCAGAAGCATACATATACTTTTAATGGTAAATATTGGCCTACGTAATACATGAAGAGATATCTCCCTTAAAACCATGATACCCTGCGCAATTATGAGTACTGAAATAAATAGTTCATACCCAGTAATAAGAGAAATATTAAGAATAAAAAAGAAATATACACCAATCGTGATAATTTTTAGCCAAAGAAAAGGTGATAAGAAAAGAGATCTTCCCTGTAGTGTCTCAGTCAGATGAACATACATGCGATCAAGACGATATTCTTTTATCTGCCATAACCAAACCCAAAAAAATACAGTCCTGACAACACTCAGTAAGAAAAAAACGCTTGTAATGAAAAAAACTACATTCATAAGAAATTCTCTATAGATTTTAAAAATCCTTTTGGATTTTCGTACGGCAATTTATGTCCGTATTTCTCTATGACGACACTTTCACCATTTGCGATATAACCAGAAATTTCAGATACATCCGAAGCTGGCGTCAACTTATCCGTTTCTCCCCAAACGAGAAAAACAGGTATCGTGATTTTTTTGACATACTGTAATAAATCCTCAGAAATTACTTTTTTAAATGTTTCAGAAAGTGGTCCTGATTTGTAATAGTCCCATTCACCTATGGAAAAATACAACACTTTTCGAATAATATCGTATGCAGTTAAAGGTATTTTCTTAAGTATTACTCTTCCTATGAAAGCCGCTATATAAGCAATTTGTTTTTTCGCACTCATATGTCGAATTATCGGAACACCCGTCAGCACTAGCTTAGAAAAATCTTTTGGGTAAAACGCAGCTAATCGAACTGCAATTCTTCCTCCAAATGAGTGAGCTATGACGACAGGCTTTACTATTTTATTTTTTCGCATATATGAACGAACGAAATCCACATAATCTGCCAGCTCCATGGAGGTCTTTAGCATTTTCTGTTTTCCAAATCCTGGTAAGTCTGGTATGTAAACTACAAAACCTTTTTTTCTCAACAATTTTTCTAAAGGTTCATATTTTCCCGACGACACTCCCCATCCATGTAATATAAGAATTGGTCTTTTCATAGCGATAAATACGAAACGAAGATCACTTTACCGTAACGCTTTTAGCCAAATTTCGCGGTTTGTCTGGATCACAATTATTATCTATGGCTAAAAAGTATGAGAAAAGCTGAATAGGAATAATCTGCGCAACTACTGTGGCTTCTCCCATATCTTTCACTTCTATAAAATGGTCAAATACCTCAGCATTTTTATGACTTACTCCGATAATTACTCCTCCTCTGGAGCGAATCTCAGTAGCATTAGAAATCATAGCGCTGTATGTTTCGTCATTCGGCGCAAAAACAATACACGGGGTACCTTTCGAGATGAGGGCAATAGTTCCATGTTTTAGCTCGCCTCCTGCCAGTCCTTCCGTATGAATATAACTTACTTCTTTTATTTTTAAAGCAGCCTCTAATGCGCTTGGATATGAAACACCTCGCCCTATTACATACATGTTTTTAGCATTTTTAAATATGCTAGATAATTTCTTTATATGATCTACTTGCTCCTTCTCGAGAAGCCTATCAACTTCTTTCGCAGCATGTAATAACAGCTCCTTTGCCTTCTTGGTTTCTTTTTGTATCCCATATGCCAACATAATAACGATAGAAAGCTTTGCTATGTATGCCTTTGTTGAGGCGACTGCTTTTTCAGGACCTGCGCCAAGAAGTAACTTATGATGTGCCATGCGATAAATCGATGAGCCGAGTACATTTGTGATAGCAACTATCTTACTTCCTTTTTCTTTCGCTCGACTGAGGGGCTCTATAACGTCGATGGTTTCTCCAGATTGGGAAAATGCCATAATCAAACTCTTATCAGTTAAAAAATCCTCTAAATAATTAAACTCTGAAGCCACCGATGTATTAATATGTTTTTTCGCAATTTTTGAAAAGAGATATACTCCTACCAAACATGCATGAAATGCTGTTCCAGCGCCGATAAAAAATGTCCCGACTGCATTACGCATAACCTCTGCTAGCTCTTCAATAGATTCAGTATATGTATTGGCAATATTTGTAATTACCTTCGCCTGATCATAAATCTCTTTTATCATAAAGTGCTCATGCTCTCCCTTATCTACATCTTCGACTTTCCAGTCTATTACTTCAAATTCAGGGACGATTTTTTCTCCAGTAGAGAGACTTAGAAGCTGAATACCATCTCCCAAAATAACCATCTCATTATCTTTCAAAAACAACACCGATGTCGTATGCTTTACAATTCCAGAAAAATCGGATGCTAAATAAAAATCTCCATCTTTTTCACCCACCACAAGAGGAGAACCATTTTTCGCAGCAATAATTTCTTTCGAATCAGCATTTGCGATGACTATCGCATTTAAACCATCAAGTCTGTTGAATGAGATACGAACAGCAGTACTAAAATCATTTGTTTTTATGTTTTCCTCAATGAGGTGGACTATAACTTCTGTATCTGTTTCAGAAACAAACACATGGTCTTTTTTTAATAATTCTTCTTTTAGTATTTGATAGTTTTCTACGATTCCGTTATGAATAAGTGCAAGTTTTTTAGTGCAATCCAAATGAGGATGAGAATTCTCCCTTGTTACTCCTCCATGAGTAGCCCATCTGGTATGTCCGATTCCTAAATTACTCTTTGGGAGATTCACTGTCGCATTACCAATTTTTCCCACATGCTTATCTATAGAAATTTCTTTTCCTACTTTTACCGCAACGCCCCATGAGTCATATCCTCGATATTCAAGGAGTTTTAACCCATCCAGAACGAGTTCTGCTGCAGTATCTTGTTTTCCTATGTAACCAAAAATTCCACACATAATTTATTTAAAGATTTTTAATCGCCTCTTCTGCTTCACTCATATCTAATACTGTCGCATCAGGAAGAAATCCTTCCAGCTCGGGTTGTGCGTGTGCATATCGTCCTCGCTTTATCCAAATAGTCCTAACTTTCGCATCTGCTTTTTTAGCAGCTGCAAGCATGATAAGCATATCATCTACATAATAAACATCATAATCCAAATAGCGCTCAAATATGCTTTCCATCTGAGATCTTTTATCCAAATGAATATGGATATGTTCAGAACTTAAGTAACGCAAAAAGCTTACCAACTTGGTTCTCTGAAACCGATCTTCCCCCTGAGATAAGATACCAAGCTCTCCAAGCTGAGACAAGCGATCCAACACATCCATAACCTCCGCATGAACATGGAGTTTGGTATATTCAGGCTTATACAAATGAGCTACGATATCTGCTCTTTTATCCACAGATACATGAAATTTTTCAAGTATCGTATCGACAAATTTTTCTGTATCAAACATACCGGTTCCCCTCACCATAGTATCTGCAAGCTCATGGCATGACCGTACGAAATCTTCTTTTTTTTCATTATGACCAAGCTCCTCGCAAATTCTCTCAAAAAGTGTTACACGATACGCACCGGAATCAAAAACCGTATTATCTATATCCAACAAAATTAATTTTTTCTTCTGAGGCAGGTTTGAAGAATTATTTGATGATATCATTATGATTATGTACTCCTCGTACCGATGTAAGTGGATACACAAGTACTTTCTTTCCCAGTATCGTACCAGGATTTAAGACTGCATTCGCTCCGACTTGCGAGTCGTCGCCGATAATAGCTCCCAACTTTCTAAGATTAGTATCGATTTTTTCATTTCCCGAAACTACTTGAATTGAATTACCGTCAAGTCGTAAGTTGGCTGTTTTTGCTCCACTTGCTACATTAACTCTATTTCCTATAATACTATCTCCAATATATCCCAAGTGTGTGCCCACCGAATCATTAAGCATGATAGAGTGTTTTAATTCTGTGCCATGCCAAATCTTTACGTTGTCACCTGTCAGGACATAGTCTCTAATATATGCACCATGTGCTATAGTACAGTTTTTTCCGATTATCGCAGGACCCTTTATATACGCCCCTTCTTCGATAATAGTTCCCTCTCCGATAAAAACCATTTTACTTTTATCATAGTTTTGTGGCAAACCACCATCAAATTGAGATTTGATATATTCCTCTAGCTTTGACAAAACCTCCCAAACATCTTCTACCCCATCAAAAATATCTTTGTTCGGAAACTGTGAAATATCGAAAAACTGCTCTGTTTTAAATGTGTCCATAATTTTTATATCTAAAGTAAGTTCTCTGCTTCATGCAACTCGTCCAGCGTATTAACCCCTCTCCATTGTATAGGTCCGGCTACTACTGTTTCAATCAGCTCTTTATGGCTAATTGCTAAGTCAATGAGACTGGTTAAATAATATTCACCGGTCACATCACTTTTTTTAATTTGCGGTAAATACTTTTTAAGAAAAGCTGTTTTGAAAATATAACATGCTGGATTTACCTCTGTGATCAACCTTTGGGTGTCAGTCGCGTCTTTTTCTTCAACGACCACAATCACGTTGCCCAGATCATCTCGAACTACACGACCCAAACCGGCTGGATTTTCCATTTCGACCGTTAAAAATGTCATCTGAGCACCTGATGATCTATGAGTATCCACTAAGCTTCTTATAATTAATGGCTTAAAAAATGCTGAGTCGTCACCTTGCATAACAAATACATCGGTAATAACTTTCGGCAGTTTTTCCAAAGCCACTCGTACCGCATCTCCAGTACCTTTTTGCTCAAGCTGCTCTACAAATTCTATATCGTAGCGAGATAATGCCTGGATCACTGAGTCTTTTGCAAAACCTACTACTACAAAGATTTTCCGCACTCCTACCTTCAGCAACAGGTCTACCGTGTGAACGATCATGGGCTTATTCTTTAAAGGAAGCGTTACTTTATTTACATCAGAAACCCGCATTCGCTTTCCTTGACCAGCTGCTAAAATAATTGCAGATATATCTTCTTCCATCTTATTCTTCCACTCGTTTTATATCGGCGCCAAGTATTCCAAGACGCTGATCCAACCGCTCATATCCACGATCTAAATGATGCACTCCAAATATTACGCTCTCACCTATTGCTGCGAGTGCTCCTAGAATTAGGGTAGCTCCCGCTCGTAAATCACTAACGGTAACTACTCCATTATGGAGATTTGTAGGGCCATTAATTTTTGCCGCATGAAGATATTCCGGCCTATCATCTAAAACGTTAAAATTATAAACCTTTTCCGCATCATCTATCACCGGATTAAATAGCTCTATGTGCGCACCCATTTTCCGAAGCTCCCCTACATAACTAAAACGATTTTCATACACTGTCTCGTGAATGATTGACTCGCCATGAGCCTTGGTCATCAGAACTGCCCATGGACCCTGCCAGTCTGTCATAAAACCTGGATATGGAGCAGTCGTAATATGAGTCGCTTTTAATGGCCCTTTGTAAAAAAATCTCATTCCGTCTTCAACCTCTTCAACTCCTCCGCCAATCTTTTCAAGTTCATGAAGAAATTCTTTTAAATGCGATTTATGAGCATCTTGCACGACTATGTCCCCTTCAGTAATAATAGCTGCTACTGCGAGAGTAACGATTTCGTTTCGATCCGGACTAATTCTAAAAGTAGTACCATGTAGTTTCTCAACGCCCTCGATAGAAATAGTTCGCATATTACTTCTCGTAATACGAGCACCCATAGAATTTAAAAGCTCTATGAGCTCATCTACTTCTGGCTCTTCTGCAGCATTTTCTAAAATAGTTTTACCAGATGCCAAAACTGCAGCTAAAATCAAAGTTTCTGTTCCTGTGTGAGTGTTTTTTTCAAAAACATAGGTTGTACCAGTCAAAAATGGAGAGGAATTTTTTTTCGTTCGAGCATGAAAATTACCATCTTCACTCATGTAATCAATCTCAGTTCCCATAGCGGTCAATCCATCTATTACTCGATCTATGGGTCTTGCACCGATACGACAACCTCCCGGATTAGGAATTACTGCCTGTCCAGTACGAGCCAAGAGAGGAGCCAGGAACATCGATGACGCTCGAATATTTGCAGCCTTGGTCAAAGCCACATCGCTTTTCCTAAACGACTTCATCTCTATAGTCGCCGTGTGGTCCTGAATCGTCACATTTCCACCAAGCTCTCCAATAATTTCAGTCATTACGTGAAAATCTGAAATCAAAGGAATATTTTCTATAATAACGGGGTCTTCGGTAAGACATGCTGCAACGAGTGCCTTGAGGGCTACATTCTTCGCACCCGAAACAGAAACAGCTCCCGAAAGCTTTCTACCCCCTGCTACAATCAATTGCTCCATAATAAAATCAGCTGAAACTGTTTGCTTATTGTATCATTTACTGAGCCTGAGGACAAATGACGAACCTATAAAAAATCATGGTTTTGGAAGACACTCTCTAGCCTCAAACCTTATCTGACAACGTTAGGTTATCCAATGCTTTATAAATATTTCCAGCCCCCATGATCACGACTATTGTTTTACTGCTATATGGATCTTCTGAAAGAAGTGTGTGTACTTCGTCAACGCTCGAAATATGTCTAGCTTTTATACCTGACTCTATCAGTTTTTTTACCAACATCTCAGAAGAAATAGTCTCATCTTTTTCTTCACGAAGTGAAGCATAAATATCAGTAATTACGACTTCTTTTGCACCATCAAATGCTTTGGAAAAGTCGTCAAATAGTGCTTTTGTACGAGAATAAGTATGAGGCTGGAAAATACATACAATCTCTGACTTTGGATATCTGTCTTCTAGTCCTTTTAGTGTTTTTTTAATTTCTGTAGGGTGATGAGCGTAGTCATCGAAAACACGTGCGCCCGATGGCAAAAGTCCTCTAAACTCCAAACGCCTCTTCGTACCTCTGAATTCCATAAGCCCTTTTTTTATAACATCCAGAGATAATCCAAGCTCGAGCCCTACCACAAGTGTTGCCAGCGCATTCAAAGCGTTATGATCACCGGGTACTTTAATACTGAACTCTCCTAGATCTGTGCCATTACTTTCTACCCAGAAAAAAGTCTGTTCTCCTGAATGAGAGACTTTCGAAATACGAAAATCGTTTCCCTCTAAAAATCCATATGTGATCACACGCGTTTGCATGAAATTCATAATTTTTCGTACTTCTCGATCATCACCACACGCCACGAGTACCCCGCCACTCTCTATACCGTTTGCAAACTGGAGAAATGCGTTAGAAATATCCTCCAAGGTCGGATATAGATCTGTGTGATCGAGCTCTATATTCGTTATCACTCCAATTTCCGGATGTTGCCATAAAAATTTCGGAGTTTTATCGTGCTGAGGCTCAGTGGCATACTCATCTGCTTCTGCTACGAAATAGCTACCATGTCCAAAATGACCGGATGATCCAAGCGGAAGCAGTTCACTAGTGCCAACTAGGTATGATGGATCTTTCATCGCATGAGAAAGCATAGTGGCGATAAAAGCAGTCGTGGTGGTTTTTCCATGAGATCCAGCCACAGAAATACCGGTGAGAGATCTGTTGAAAAACGCTCCACTCATAAAAAGCCCTGCTGCTTCTCCCTGAGTAATCACATCCATACTCAAAAGCTTAGCCACTTTTACTTCAGGGTTATCATATCCTCCATGCGCTCCAGTAGTAATAACTATATCTACGCCATTTAAGTGATCTTTGGAAAAACCAATAAGCGGCTCTATGCCAGCTTTTTTTAACTGAATATCTGTAATAAACTCTTCTGCGATATCACACCCAGTCACGGTAAATCCTGCCTCTTTTGCTATTACCGCTAAAGGGGCTATTCCAACCCCTTTTACTCCTATAAAATGAATATGTTTCTTCTTCATGCTTTCAAAGCCTTTTCTACCACTTCTTGATCGCTCCATGGAACTTCTCCTTGACCTAGATTCATCGATAATTCATGTCCTTTTCCAGTAATTACTACAGTATCGTCTTTTTTCGCCAAAGACAATGCCTTCCATATCGCATTCTCCCTGTTTGGAATTTTTAAAACTTCGATTTCTTTCAAGTTCTTAATCCCAGCCTCTATATCCTCAATAATATTCTCCACCCGCTCACTTCGCGGATCTTCGGCTGTTAAAATAATAACATCTGCATACTGCGCAGATGCTGCACCCATAAATGGTCTCTTACTCGTATCCCGGTCCCCAGCTGAGCCAAACACATGAATGATCCTACCCGCCGTTTCGCCTCTCAATGCCTGCAGTACATGGGAAATAGCGTTTGGGGTGTGAGCAAAATCAACCACTACCTGAAATCCATCGTCATGAACAAGCTCCATCCGTCCTTTTGGCAATAAAAATGTTCCAAGTGATCCACGTATGGTTTTTTCTGCAATTTTTAACTCTTTTGCGACTGCGACCGCTGCCAAGCAATTATATTTATTAAAGTTTCCGATCAGTTTTGTCTTAAACAAAAAATTGATCGCATTTACGTCGCCACTTTTCAACCCATAGGTAATAACCATTTTTCCATTCTCCAGCTGAGGCCTCACGATTTCGTAGGACTGATCCTCTATATTAACTACTGCAACAGCTGAGGTTTCCAACAGTTTTATTTTAGTTTTTACATACCGCTCATATGTCTTATGATAATCCAAGTGTTCATGAGTAACATTCGTAAGTACCCCGATTAAAAAACTTATTCCCCATACTCGATACTGATCTAGGGCGTGAGAGGTAACTTCAAGCACCATATACTCATCTCCCGAATCAATTGCTTTTCTCAGAAACTTCTGTACAGCCCAAGGAGATGGAGTAGTAACATGAAAACCAGTATCATACACTTTTCCACTTATAACTGCAGAGACAGTTGATACCATAGAAACTTTTTTTCCTGCATCACGAAGTATGTGATAAATAAGTGAAGTAGTCGTAGTCTTTCCATCAGTACCAGTTACCCCTATCACAGTGAGTTTCTGACCCGGAAATCCATACCATATGACTGCCAAAACTGCTATACACAGATGGTAAATATTTTTAATACTCTGCTGCATGCCTGTATTATATCCAAACTGCTATAATAAAGCCATGCAAAAGGGCGTTGATTATATAGGAGTAGGCGTCGGAGCAATCATATTGAATGAGAAAAACCAAGTATTTATGTCCAAACGCGGAAAAAAATGTCGCAATGAAGTGGGACTATGGGAGTTTCCAGGCGGAGCAGTCGAATTCGGACATTCTCTTGAAGACAGCATACGACGAGAAGTAAAAGAAGAGTTTGGAATAGAGATAGAAGTTCTAGAATTATTTGACGTTTGCAATCACATCATTAAGAACGAAAATCAACATTGGGTTTCGCCTACTTTTTTATGTAAAATCAAACAAGGTACACCTCAAATCATGGAACCTGAAAAATGTGATGAGATTGATTGGGTTGAGCTAGAAGATGTAGACAAGCGCCCTTTAAGCCTGGTTACCGCAAATAGCCTCCCAGCGCTTCGTCAAAAATTCAGCAAATAACCTCACTGACTTGGCGCAATACCGTAATGCGCAAATAAGTCTCTGGCGATATCGAAAAAGACTGGTGCTGCTGTTTCTGCTCCATAGATAGAACTCGTAGGGCGATCTATAACAACGAGCATAGCGAACTTGGGATCTTGCGCAGGGGCAAAACCGATAAATGAAGCAATCGTTTTAGTAGGATCATAATGTCCTGCAATAGGAATCTGAGCTGTTCCTGTTTTTCCAGCTACACGATATCCTTTTATTTTTGCAAATTGCGCTTCTCCTTTATCTACTGCATTTACGAGTATTTCTGTCATGACTTTAGCAGTGGCCTCCGAAACTGGTTGGCCTACTAGCTTAGGCGGTATAGTAATGATCTGCCCTTCAGGTGTTTGAATTTCTTTCACTATATGAGGCTCCATACGCTTACCACCGTTGGCTAGAGATGAAAAAGCAGAAAGTAATTCGATAGGAGTAACTGATATTCCCTGCCCAAAGCTTAAGGTTGCCACATCAATTGGATACCAATTTTTCGACGGACGAAGTCCCACTGACACCTCCCCCTGCAAATCTACACCTGTTAAGTCACCAATACCAAATTTCTTCAGATAATCAAGCATACGATCGATCCCCAACTGCTGAGATACATACACCATTCCTGTATTATCTGAATGAATAATAACTTCAGTCATATCAATATCTTTTTTATATTGATTATTCCAGGTTCTCACTTCATACCCACCTATAGAAAGTGGACTTGCACAGATAGGACATTTGGTATCAGGCTTTACCACCTTACTATCGATGCCAGCCGCCATTATCAAGGCTTTAAAGGTAGAACCAGGCTCGTATAAATTTGTAATAAGAGGATTTTTATAGGTATTCACGTCATAGTCGCGATATGATCTCGGGTCAAATGACGGAAATGATGCCATCGATAAAATACTACCAGTCTTTGGGTCCATAATAATTACCATGCCAGAGACAGCACCAAAGTTCTCAATTCCCTTTTTTAACTTTCGCTCAACCAAAAACTGTATCGCCCGATCAACCGTAAGAGTAAGATTACGACCATTTATTCGCCCTGAATCATTATTCATCTTCGCTAAAATCGGCCTTCCCACGGCATCATCTATCTGTATCGCAACTCCTCCTTTTCCTCGAAGTTGCCTATCATAGTATCCTTCTATGCCAAAGTACCCTTTATCTTCACCAGTGTCGTTTTTACCGACGAATCCAATCAACTGCGCTGCCATGGAAGCTTCTGGATAAAATCTCACATATTGCTCTTCAAATCCTACGCCTGTTAATGTAAGTTTTTCCAATTCATCTTTTACAGAAACATCAATATTTTTTTCAATAGGTACCCAAAAAAGATCCTGACGCAATTGAGCACTCACCGATGCTGGATCTAGAGACAACTTTTCAGACAAAATAATAGATATTTTTTCTTTATCGACCTCTGAAATTTCTTTCGGATTCGCATACAAAAGATACGAAATTTTATTTGATGCTATAGGAAATCCATCGGAAGTACGAATTTCTCCTCGCTCAGGAGATATAACGATTTGCTTACCGTATTGCGAGGCTCCCATAGCTGACAGCTCTTCAGCTTTTACGACCTGCCAGTAAAATAACCGAGTTATGATAAGAAAAAATAACCCGAGGAAGACGAAAAGAGATAAGCGGTACCGCCACTTCATGGTCGTATAGCGAGTGGTAATGGCGCAGATAAGACTATCGGTGACTTACTCGTGATAAATCCCAGGTCTGCAGCACTCGATGCTATCGTATTATATGACGACAATACCAATAACTGCTGGGCTAACAGAGTGTTTTCTGTCTTATATGTTTTGATTTGGTCTTGTAAGCCCCCCAATACTATTCCTGTAGTCGACAATTTATTTGAAACGACGATCTGAATTATCGATAAGACAAATATTATTCCGATAACTAATGTGATAAATGTTACTGCTTTTTTCATATTACTTTTTCTCAAAAACTCTCAATTTCGCACTTCTACTTCTTCTGTTCTCCTCTTGTTCTAAGTCAGATGGAATTATTGGTTTTTTCGTAACTATAATTCCAAGATTTTTCTCTTCAAACTCTTTGAAAACATTCTTAACTATTCTGTCTTCCAGCGAGTGAAAAGATATAACCGCTAGCCTTCCACCCGTACTGAGTAGCGCAAGTGCCTTCGGCAAACTCTCAGTGAGCCCATGCAGCTCATCGTTCACTGCTATCCGAAGCGCTTGAAATACTTTCGTCGCTGGATCTGTTTTCGCAAATGTTCTCTTCGGTCCCCGTATGAGCTCTGCCAATTCACTCGTAGTAACTATTGGCTTTACTCCACGGGCGCTGATAATACGATCACAAATGGCCCGAGCATTATATTCTTCACCCAATGTAATAAATAGTTCATATAATTCATTTTTCGTTAATCCATTTACTAGATCTGCGGCAGTAACTCCGAGCTCTGAGCTCATCCGCATATCCAGTGGACCTTCTCTTTGGAAACTAAAACCTCTTTCCGGCGTATCTATCTGATGACTGGAAACTCCTAGGTCGTATAAAATGCCTGAAACAGCTTCTATTTCTGCTTCCGCTACCAACTTGTCAATGTCCCTGAAATTCCCTCTTACCAGTTTTACATCCACTCCAATTTTGAACTTTGAGTTTTGAACTTTGAATTTATCCTCAACATAGCTAATCGAATCTGCATCCTGATCAACCCCCAATACTCTTCCGCCCTGCTGAATGATCGCGAGACTGTGTCCTCCGCCCCCCAATGTCGCATCTATATACCAGTGATCTTTCTCGATACGCAATGCCTCCACAACTTCTCGTAACAGTACTGATGTATGATAGGTACTCACTAAGCCTTTTTCTCACTTTCAGTAAGTTTTCGGGCTATAGATTCTATATTTTTTTCAAGGTTCTTTCTGTATTCTTCCCATCGTTTCTTGTCCCATAGCTCCACATATCGATCAATGCCTAAGAATACAACTTCGTTTTGAATTTTTCCAAAGTCTCGTAGGTAAGCAGGTATAACAAACCTTCCTTTGCTATCGAGCTCCACTGACGTTGCTCCGCCAAGGAGAAAGCGCTGGGTGTCACGTGCTTCTGAGTGAATAAAAGGCTTGCCTTCCGTTCCTTCCAAGAGTGATTTCCATCCTTCTTCTGATACGATAATAAGCGAGTTTTCATAACCAAATGTGATAATTAACTTATCTCCGAACTGTTCTCTAAATTTCTTTGGAAATCCAATTCTGTTTTTCTCTCCAATACTGCTTTCATATTGTCCTAGTACCATGTTTTCTCTTCACCCTCCGAATCATCCCACTTTCTCCCACTTTCGACCACTTTATATCATTTTGAACCCTTTTCAACACCCTGTCAAGCAGTAGAAGTATGGTTTTTTAGGCGGACAAACACTAAATATAGACCCATCTATGCCGATCGACTGAGCTAGGCAGGAAGGTTAAAAAAATAATGTCAGAAGAGTTAAAACAGGAATCGGAATTAGAGGTTTAGAGTCATGTCTGCCTGATATGATTTACCATCTGATTTCATAATTTTCAAAAATAACTTTACACTTGTAACTCCTTCATCATACTTACATTTTCCAGATGAACAAGTACCCAAATCTATAAAGGTCGACTCCATCTTCGTACCGAGTGGCTCTACGTGGCCGATGGCACCACGAGGAATATCTCCTTTGGTTACATAGCTTAATTCATAATCAACCCCTGTGATATCCTTTGCATTCGCGATGACAAATTTAACTGCTTTGTTATCTCCCCTCGCACTCATAGTAAGACCAAGCTCAGATGCAGAAAGTACCGGCACGGATTCCTCGACCATACCCTCTGATGTAACCGATGACGTTTTCGTATTCTTACTGGACAACATATACACACCACCACCGATAGCAATTACTGCCAAAACTGCTATAGCGATAAGAAGCTGCTTATTTTTCATCATAGGATTATTGTGACCAATCTGCTATGGATTGTCAACACCCCTGTCTTGACAGAAAGCAAAAAACTTATTAGTATCATTCGCATGGGGAGACACAGCGAATTCGGTCCAAGAAGAATAAAGTTTAGTAAAAAGGGAGGAACATTCATAAGATTAATGGACATGAACGCGTTTAGAGGAGATGGCTTCGATGTAAAACGTCGAGGACGAGGATAGTTATTTAAACTTTCTTAATTTCCTTCATCCTCTCGAGGATAT
>CALRDJ010000005.1 GCA_943354875.1 Candidatus Levybacteria bacterium GW2011_GWA1_37_16
TATAATTACAACAAATAAAGAAAAGAACCAATTTTTTTTAAAAAAGGAGATAGTTTTCTTCATAGTAATTTAATTCACAAACCGATATTTAAGAAGAGCTGTAAGAGCTTTAATTCCATCGGTAATAGTATTAAGTTTTTTTCCCTCATCATATCCTCGCGGTGTCGTACTAATGGAAACTTCTATAATCTTATATCCATTTTTTAATAGTTTAGCAGTTATTTCAGGCTCAAACTCAAATCCACGAGCATGTATGACAAAAGAATCTAATGCCTTTTTAGGAAATAACTTATAACAAGTTTCCATATCGGTGAGCCAAGTACCATATAAAATACTTGTCATGAGACTAAGAGACCTGTTTCCTAAAAAATGGAGCAAGAACAACGAGTGATTTTCTTCTTTTTTAATATTTGGCAAACGCCGTAATCTCGTGCCATAAACTACTTCTGCTTGCCCTTCAAGAACTGGTGTTAAGAGTTTTAAAATATCTTTTGGATGGTATTCTAAATCTGCGTCTTGAATAACTATATAATCGCCAGTAGCAGACTGCATGCCTGTCATAACAGCTTTTCCTTTTCCCTGATTAATCGAATGATTAATCAATTTAAACTTATACTCTTTCTGAATTTTAGTCAGCACCTCTTTAGTCTTATCTGTCGAGGCGTCATTCACCACCACTACCTCTTTTATTATCTCTTTTGGTAAACAAAGCTCTTCAACTCGCTTCAAAGTCTCTGCGACAAGCATTTCCTCATTATAAACCGGAATAATAATAGACAATTTTTTCATAGATTCACATTATACTAGTCGATTAAATAAAAACATAGAATTACTTTCTTTTCAGGATGTATTGATCTTCTGTCTGATAAATTATTTCGTATTTTGGATCAGCTACTATTTTTAAAGCAAGTAAATCAAGTGTAGGAAAGTCACTATTTACAGAACCCAGATAATTATTTGGACTCTGCCCACTTCTCTTATCAAGAAGTATATAGTCAGGCCTCTGATCAGCGTATGATCCCCTCAATAGCCATACACGGTTATGTGTTAAATGAGCTGCTAAGTTATTGTGTGTGGCTACGGTTGCATTAGGTGGAATTTTTTTTATCATAACATCTAGAAATCCAAATTTCCCCGAGTCTTCATAAAAAACTTTGTTATATACTAAATTAAACGGTCCATTTAACACGAATCTATTTAGAAAAATAGCTAAAAAAATTAGTATAAAACCTATTAGATATTTCAAAGGCACAACTCGCTTCTTTTGAAGCAACCATCTAAAACTATATACTGAGGAAAGAGCTAGTATTACTGCAGATTCTGCATTATAGTGCATTCCCAAACCCCATCGCGTCGCAAAATACTTAGGAACAAATCTTCCCGCGTAATCTTGTGCCATCATTGCCCAGAATTCCGGCGAGAAAATTGGTAGAAATCCAAAACTAAAAAAACTATAAAAAAGCGTTCTTCTCTTTTGTGGCTCATCCACAAAAGCTACCATCTTTTCCCATAATGATTCAGGAATATTCTGAGCGTATAAGTAACCCCCTGCAGAGAAATAAGGCATTACTATTCTCATAGCCAAAAATCCCCATAACGCAGAAATTAAAATAGTGAACACTGCTTCTTTTCTCCACCTTTTATTTAAGAAAAAAATACACAATCCTATTCCTATACCTAAAAGGAAGGTGACCTCTTTGAATCCAAGGGTCAAAATTAAAAATAAGAAATACAGCAAGCGCTTTTCTCGTACAAATGCCCAAAAAATCAGCATTAGAAAAAGACTCATAACTGTTAGCTCATGGAATTCAGTTATCACAGCATTCTGAAGTCCTACAAACATAAAATAACATATCAAAATCACTAGTGACAAAAATTTATTTTTTAATAACACGTTGCCTACTAGATATAGCACGTATCCACTCAGCCCCACTGCGATCGCTTGTGCATACAAAATCGTGAGAGGACTTGAAGTTATCCAATAAAGAGGAGATAGTATAAAAACGCTTGGAGTGAAGTGATCAGCAAAAACATTAATGTATCCATGCACAAAGTGATCTACCATAGGTGCTCTAAAATGAGCTACCTGCCAGATAGCCTGGTCATACTGCCCGAAGTCTATATGGTAAACTTCGTATTGAAAGTATCTATTTATCGATACGATAATACCTACGATAGTAAATATCAGCACAAGAAAATACGCGATAAAATCTATAATCCTTGATTTTTCTAAAAATGTGCTCTTGCCACGAAAAAACGCATTCATACTATGATTCTAACTCAGAAATAACTTCATCATCCGTTTTTGTAAAATGTTTTTGAACACTTTTTCGAGAATTTAAAACAGATGGTAATAAAAATAATGCCTGAAAAAACCCATTGAACCATGCACCGTCACCTCGCAATAAGGCTTTTACGTAATGGTAACCTAACCACTCTAGGTGAGAAATCAGTGTTCGACCACTAGCGTTTTTCCAAACAAAAATAAATTGATTCCTATATGCTATAGATGTGATTTCTCTTTTAGAATATAAGGATTGAATTATTCCTTTTTCATGCTCGTGCAGTACTACACTTTTTGGTTCGAACATAACACGATAACCTGATTTCAGTGCTCGATAAGATAAATCTATGTCCTCCCAATAAAACGGATTATATAGTTCGTCAAGAGATCCTATTTTTTCTAAAATAGATTTACGAAAAGCGCCACTGCCACCACTTACCCATAAAGTACTATGGGTGTTCACCTCGCCTCTTCTATGTACCAAGAACCCCCTTCTCCACTCGCCTAATCCACGCCCTCGTAAAACGATCTTTCCTTCTTCTCTACTCTTGTCCATACAACCCACTGCAAATACTTTTTCATCAGAAAAATGCTCAATAAGAGAAATAAGAAAGTCTTTTTCTGGAGAAACATCAGTATTCAAAAGAACGACAATATCTCCAGAAGAATTTTTAATACCCTTATTTACCGTAGAAGAAAAACCAAGGTTTTTAGCATTACTAAGAACTGTAATATCCTTCTGTTTAGATAAAAAATCTACACTATCATCCGTAGAGTCATCATCGATGATAATTATCTCAACATCGCTTTTCGTATTTTTTTTATAAAAATCAATTGCCTCAAGAACCACTGGCAAATTCTTTTCTAATAATACTCGTCCATTAAAATTAGGAATGATAATGCTAATATTCATAATTAAAATAAAAAGTTTTCAAACTCTACGATATGTTCACCTTTTGGAACAAATACCCCCCTGAAATTATAGTCTGTTCTATAAATCATTGCTGGAGATTTTATGTTGTCCTTTGCTTCTCCAGTGAGATTGTCATGAAAAGTCTCACAGCAAATAGTTACCTTCCAGGTAGGATAAAAACTGTCTGTTAATACTAAAAACCCGTCTTTCTCATTTGTTGTCTTAATCGTAACTTTGTTTTTAGAATAGCTTGTAATAGATGCAACTCCAGCTGTCAAAGCAATCGCATTATTTAGATTAGATTCGACAAAAGCAGTCCTCCTTAAATCTATTTTTGGATCAAGCATTTTTTTAATCATCTCCTCTTTTGATCTAATATACTCAACTCGCTCTACGAAGAACGCGCGCGGAAAAACGTTTTTATTTTCATATATCCTTGTTTCTCCCTCCTGAATCACTTTAGTTAATCTAGAAGAACTAATATCCGATAGAGACAATACATACCTAACCCCTAACAGATCTATTATCTTTGAATCAAAGTTATGCGGAGTAATTATACGATTAAATCCGAAAGGGGATGAAATATCCGGCTTACCACGCTCTGAAGCAGCTATAAGCTCTCCATAGCTACGTAGGTACAGCGGATCATATCCATCTATGCTTTGCAGTTGATACATAATGGAAAAATTAGGAGCCATTATTCGTGAGTCTGTTGTCATGTATCTATAGTTTCCTATATTTTTTTGTAAAAAAGTGATTGCTTTCGTATTAGGAAACAGATATTGAGATTCCGTAAAGGGAATAAATTTATCAGCAAAACGAAAGAGATCGAAAATAGTTAACAACACTAACATAGTACAAGTCATCATGATAAACCTTGTACCTCTCGATATATAACTAAGTAAAAATATAACTACAGATATACCTAAGGTTATCGAAGGAAAAATAAGATTTCTTTTCGCAATCATAATATTCTCGCTATTCACCCAAAGCAATATGCTGTTTCCATATAGTACAAATATCCACAATGTCATAAAAAAAGCTGTGACTATTCCTACTGGCAAAAGTAGTTTTTTCTGATTTTTTATAAAATAGTCCATTCCAAAAGCTGTCAAAACAGCAAAAGCGAAGTCTATAATTCCTAAAAGTCGAGTGGGCTGAGCAGTCGAAATAAAGGGAATCTTGAGCGAGAATGGAAGTTGAGATATAGGATTTTGAAAAGCAAATAAGAATGCAATAACTCCTAAAACACTAAAAAAAAGTGTTTTCCTATCTCTTCTAAAAAGAAGTGCGTAAGATACAAATATCAGAGGCACTACTCCAATGTATCCGATTAGCTCTCCATAATTCCAGACTCCCCAGTAATTAAGCGTAGCCGGATTACCAAAAAAATCAGGAACTAAGAATTGCACCAAATGCTGCCATGGAATAAACCAGCCTTCACCCTGCCAGTTCAAGTCTATATTTCGAGCACTTAACAAAATAAGCTGCATCGTGGGTATCCACTGTATGGCAGAAAATAAAATAAAAAATACAAATGCTGTTCCTATAAAAAATATAGATCTATATCGCTTAGAAGAAACTACTTCAAAACCAGCATGCATAAACACAACTACTGCAACGTAGAAAAAAGTCTGAAGATGTCCTGCAAAAAATGATGACGCTAGTGCTACGCAGAACAACATCGACCAAATAAATTTCTTTTTACCTTCATAAATAATCTTATCTAAACTTAGTAATATAAGAGGTAGCCATAATATTGCCTGAATAACCGTATTCCACTCCATCCATGCGACTGAAAACCCACAAAATGAAAATACTATAGCTCCTAAAAAACTTGCCATTCTATGGAGCTTCATGTGATCCAAGTAATAATACAAAAATATTCCTGCCAATATGGGCTGAAGCATTATCAAAATACTCCATGCATCCTGAAACGAAAGAACGAAAAATAATAAGTTTAAAGGATACCACGGAGAAGACTGACTATTCGCCAAGAGTGGATATCCAGCCATAGAGTATGGATTCCAAAGAGGAAGTTCCATTTTTTTCTCTCCGTTAATAACTAAGAACCGCCACGGATATTGCTGACGCACTGGGTCTGTAATGAGTGAGTTTTTAAAAGGCACTCCACGAGGATAGTCTTTCGCCAATAAGTCCCTAAATGGATGATATAAGCCGACAATTGTATCTGAGGGGATGGGAAGCTTACCAGAAAAAATATATGATCTAAAAAATAGTAGAGAAACTAAGACAATTAAAAAAGGAAATATTAATTTCTTCATATCAGGCTTCTTAATTTACTATAAAACTTATCACTACTAAAAACTAACGCTCTCGCTTGAGCGCTTTTTGACATCACTTCCCACACATCCTTCTCTTCAGAAATAATTTGGGTATAGCCTATTAACTCCTCTATACTATTCCACAAAAACCCACTTTTCCTATTCTCAACTATTTCCATTTGCCCACCTGCATGAATCACTATCGGTACCGCACCAGCGCCCATAGCCTCAACTGTAGAAATACCAAAATGCTCTGCCTTCTCTGGATGTTTTTCAATATCCTCACCAAACCCAGAGGCATGCCAGTAAATTTTTGCCCGACCATATGCCTCCCATAACTTCTCATTTGAAGGATTAACAATGAATTCTATCGGGTAATCACTCCCAAGTTTTCTTAATAATTCAAATCGCTCATTATCCCTCTCTGCTACGCTTATTACAAAAACCAGCTTCCAGTTCTTAAAGCCTCCATCAATCATCTTTTTAAAAGCCTGTATTAGCACATCCTGCTTTTTAAAATAAACACCTTCTACGTGCTGCCCGAACCTCCCTACATTTAAAATTACATTTTCTTTTTCTATTTCGACTTCCTTAATTTCGACAGGAGGATATAATACATCACTGCTAACTGTAAATTTCTTGTCGATAAGTTCTTTCGTAAATTCAGAGTTACAAAGTATCTTTTCTACTCGTTTTAACTTAAGCTGAGTCTTGATCAACCTGCCGTCTACCCATTCCACAGGAAACTGGAAATGGAGAATAAGTCCACACGATACGACAGGAATACTCCCATCACTAAGAAAAATTATCTTATCGTACCGCTTACTTCGCAGTAATCTAGATACCACAGAAACAGAGGAGGAGAAGATATTGGACACAAATGATATATTTGAAATATCAATTCCTAATTTTTTCTGCGCATTGTACTTCAAAGACTCTTCATCCTTTGGATCCCAAAAAAGTGACACTTCGTGCTCTTTCGCTAAGCATGCAGCCATGGAGAGGATATACTTCTCACCACCAGTGAGAGTATCCAAGTAGGGCGTATAAATACCGATCTTCACCTATTAATTGTATCAAGTTTTAGGCCAAGGAGTAAAAGATATGTTATAATAATTAAATGAATGCTGATATAGCTGGAATGCTTCCGTTTCTCATCTTTTTATGGTCTGTTTCTTGGGGAGGACTAGCGCTGTGGAGAGCCTCGAAACTGGATCAAAAAAATTGGTTCATAGCGCTGCTAGTGTTTTATTTATATACCTTTGGGACACTTGCTATTGTCTATTTATTTTATTTCGCGAAAAAGAAGTTGACCAGAAAAGAATTATTTTCTTTTTTTAAACGCTAGAACTCCTCATATTTAAACGTCACAATTGATTCCCCCATCGGCACTTCTACAGCACGAAACGCATAATCAGCACGGAAAATCCTCGTAGCATAAGAGGTTCCACTCTGTGTTATCGTAGCATGCCAGTTTTTATAATAAACATCCGACAAGAAAAGAAGCGCAGGAGTATCACTATGTACCCGTATCTCTATCATGCTTGGCTTATACGAAACTATGGTAGCGCTTCCAGCACCTTTAGGATTTGATCTAATTTTTGGACTTTCCTCCAAAATAAGAGTAGTGCGATAATCAAATTCCTGACTATAAAATCTTTTTAATATAACATCCCCATCAGGAATTACTTCAAAAGTATAAAATAGCATTGCTCGCGGTAAAGCAGTGTTATTCTTGAACAGCTGAAACAAATTGTCACTATATACGAGCTCAAATCGCTTCTGGTCTTTCCATACCGGGTACGCCCAGCCCTGATTTGTATCTGCTACCGGATGAAACACAAGAGAAACTCCCAGTAAGTCTATGACTCTATCTGCATATTTTCCCAGCCTATCAAGACCAACAACAGACCGCTGAGCCGATTCTTTGTCTCCAGTTCTGGCTGTTTGTATAAATACTCCATATCGCTCTATATATAATGGGTCATATCCATCAATCATGGGAAACCCGTAATAACTGGCTACCTCAGCACCCAAGTTACCCAGCAATCTACCACTACCTATATATTTTTGGATACCGGCAATAATAGGTAAGTTAGGATATACAAGACTTCGAGGATCAAATGGTACCCATTTTTGTGCATATCTAAAACTATCAAATGCAGTTCCTAAAAGGATAAAAATTACTAGAAAAATAAAAAATCTTTTGTAGTAAAAAGACATCGCTCCTATCGTTATCAAACCGAGGTACAAACCAGTCGGTAATAATAAATTTCTCTTTGCAATCAAAATATTTTCAGGTGAAAAAGGCTTCAATAGAAATAAGTAAACCCAGATCCCAACGATAACCATGCCCACACCTACTAATGGCCATATCAAGGATCGCCATTTTTTAACTTTTAGCTCCTGCATAAAGTAATCAAATCCCATGCCCGCCAAGATACTTATGGCAAAACTAAATAAAGCCACTATTCGAGAAGGGTTACTGGTCGAAAGTACAGGGATTTTCAAGCTTCCTATAATTGACTGCACTGGTGAGTCAATGACAAGCACCAACACTATTACTGCCAAGATCCAAAAAAACTGTATATTTTTTTTACCTGAATAAATAGAAAAAAGCGATAAACTCACTGGTAAGATACCTACAAAACTCGCCCATTCAGCGTAATATCCGAACCAGTCATTCCGAGTAACTGGATTTCCAAAGAAATCCCCAGCTACCAATGTTATAAGATATGAAAAAGGAATACCACCTGATTTGATAAAAATACTGCTCCTAACGGAGTCCTCATACAGAGAAATCGAGGGAATTAACTGGATCAGTGATATAAAAAATCCTAATACAAAAGCTACTCCCACCCATAAACCATCACGAACGCGCCTCACAGTAATAGCTTTATAGATTAAGAAACTGAACACAGTTATTAAGACATACATACTGGTTTGAAAATGTCCGGAAAAAAGAGACAACGCTATCGAAAAAGAAAGAATAGGTAAAAAACTCATTTTTCTCGTCTCGTACCATTTCTGTATCGCATAAAGTGCCAAAGGCAAGAAACATAAAGCCATGGAAAGGGTTCCATATGGCATCCATACCACCATAAAACCAGAAAACATAAATGCAATTGATGAAACCACCGACCCCACATCACTAACTCTTAAGGACCGCATGAGCAAATAGGTAAAAACCCCAGCGAGAAGTGGCTGTAAGATAATTATGAGACTCCATGCATCGATAAATGGCAAAACAAAATATAATGCGTTAAACGGAGAAAAAACTGCAGACTGAAAATTTCCTACATGACCATTTCCTGAAAAATTGTAAGGATTCCACCAAGGAATTTGTCCCGCTTTCAATGACTCAATCGTAAATTTTTTCCACGGATATATTTGATCTACGATATCAGGCATAGCTCCATTTTTTACAGGACCCCAAAATTGCTGGTTTGAACTCCAAGGAGGAAAATGATTAACTTGATAAGTAGAAGGATAAGGAACTAATCCCTTTAAAAGATATGGACTAACAAATAGTAGCCAAACTGAAAAAATCAATAGCGCTGGCCAAATCTTCAGGAGAAGTTTCATAGTGAATTTTTAATTTTTTGATTTCGAACTATTTAAATCACTCTGCATTTCCCATAATCTCGCGTAGGTAATAAACATACTGAATCCTTGATAGGTACTTTCAATAAATCCTACTACGCCAAGTCTCCATCCCTGCTGACGAATATATGAATCAAAAAATGCGGTAAACATTACTCGCGGAAACCTCCACCAAGTCATCAGTGGATGTCCTGAGTCAAACCGAAGCTTTGCCTCTATCTGAGACCATTCGATAGTCTTTCTAAGCATAGAGGTCAAATCACGATGCGTGTAATGAAGAATGAATCCATCCAACTGCTCTACCGCTCCTTTAACGATCGGAGTTTCATGCACTATACCATGCCAACCTTCTAAGTATTCTTTTCTAAATAGTCTTTCCAATGACTCTATAAAAGGCCATTCGTACTCTCCAAAATAAAAATTCTTTCTCCACAGCTTATACGCTACTATATTCTCTTTCGAAATAGCTCGCCGCAGATACACAACTAACTCTGGCGTGATCCGCTCATCTGCGTCTACATACAGCACCCATTCTTCCCCGGCATGTCTTAATCCCTCCATGCGGAGTTTTGAAAAATCATGAACTCTGGATACTATTACACGAGCTCCCATTCTCTTGGCAATTTCTGCCGTATTATCGGAGGATCCGTTATCAACCACTAGCACTTCGCTACAAAACTGTAGTGAATCCAAACAGTCTGCTATCATTCCCTCTTCGTTTTTCGCGATGATTATAGCTGTTACGTTAATTTTTGACATAGCTACCCTTCCCGAATTTCATTAAGTAAAAATCTAAAACACCTTTTTTCTGCCATGGTCTCCCGTTAAAGATTAAACGTAAGCTCTCACGAAAAACACTCATCCTTGACCTAAATGATGCATATCTTAAAGCAAACAGCAATCTATTTCTCGTAATATAGTAGTCTTGAAGCGCAGATCCTGACCCTCCAGTAGAACCAGCATTCTTATGCCAAATTACCGATTTTGAACTATACCAAATATGATATCCTGCTCGTTTTACTTTCTCAGAAAAATCTGCATCTTCATAATATAAAAAGTATGTTTCGTCAAAAAATCCAACCGCATCCAAAACGTCCCTACTTACGAGAAAAGAACAGCCCGTGGCGAAATCTGTTAGCATATCTTTACTAAACTGTCCCTTGTCTACCTCATCTACTCCCCGATGCTTCCCTAAAATATTATCCCAGTCCATTTCTCCACCTGCATACCAAATAACTTTTCCTAACTCGTTTTTTTCATATTTATCTTTATGAAATTCACGTCCTTTTGAAAAATATATCTTGGGACTTACCAATCCTGCTCTTGTATTCTTTTTATACGTATTTACCAACTCATCTAAAAAATCTGGGTCAACCAAGGTATCATTGTTTAATACACAGACATAATCACATCCCGATTCAAGAGCTCTCCTGATTCCGACATTATTTCCTGCAGCAAATCCTACATTTTCTTTATTCTTAAGACATTCCAATGTGTATGGGAGATCTGAAGTTTTAAGTTTGAGGTTTTCTTTTGAGTTATTGTCTACTACAATTACTATCAACTCATACTTAGTCTTAAGTTTTGATATTGATTCTAAACACTCTTGAGTATCATGATTACCATTGTAATTTACGATAATTATTCCTATTTTCATTTCATTAAATAAATCGAGCCAGTATTTTTTCTATTGGGGTTTTTGCTACTTCTCGCTTAGCCTGGCGTGTCCAATGAGCAAATTCTTTACTTAAATTTTTACTCTCTGTCTTTAAATCATTTATTACACTAGATTCGTCCACTTGAGGAAATTTCATCTGCTCCCACAATCGAACAAAAATAATGAGATGATAAAATGCCATAAGGAACGACAACACCAAGCCATGAAGGCCATCTTTATATCCTTTTCTTGCAAAGAAACGGCTGAGAAATTCTCTAACAGGAAACCTTACACTATCGAGCCAATTAAATGAATACCCGTTTTTCAGTAAATTCTCTGCTTCATTCGGAGTATAAATTCTATTCATCTTATCTATAAATTGAGAGATAGTTTGATAATTCTGGTGCTCTATAGGACTGTTTAAGACTTCAACTTCCCCATCCACTTTTAGCATCTCATGAACATGCTTTTCCGCAAATCTCCCTTTATTACGCTTGAATAATCTCAACTGATAATCTGGATACCATCCAGTATGCTCTATCCATTTACCAAAAATAATATTTTTTCTAGGAATTTTATACCCATCAGCTTTTGGATTGCTAATCGTAGTAATAATTTCTTTTGCGAGTTCTGCTGTTATCCGTTCATCCGCATCTAGACAGAGTATCCACTCAGAACTAGCTTTAAGGAATCCAAAATTCTTATTAATATTTAACATTTGATGGTTTGGGCGGGTAAAAATTTTCTGAGTATATTTCTTGGCAATCTCTTTTGTCTTGTCAGTGGAGGAGTTGTCTACAAGAATGATCTCATCAGCAAAGGCTGATGACTTTAAACAATCAACTATATTTTTTTCTTCGTTAAATGAAGATATTACTACCGAAAGACTTGCCATATTATTTTTTTAAGTTTGTGATTACAAATAAAATATCAGCCCTAATCTGTTCTCTAGCCATAAGATATAAAAATCCACAATATAGTATAGCACCCAAAGCAACTACAACGATAAGCATTGGCATAGAAATGGCTATCAGGGGGGTCACGAAATACAGTATGCCACCCATGAGAATAGAGGCAAAAGCAGGAAATCCGATAGAACGTGCCATGTTAAGCTGTATTGAGCGTCTGACTATCATCACAACACCTATTACCGAACAGGCAACTAAAGCAGATACCATTGCCACCCCATTAAACCCATACCACGTTATAAAAAGTGGTGTTAGCACCCAAGTCGCTACTGTCCAGAAAATCATAAGATTTAAAGACGTCCGTATTTTTCCTATCGCATTTAAAACATTCGTAAGTGGTGTTGAAACTGAAGAACAGAGAGCATTTACTCCAAAGAATGTCATAGCTAGAAGTGCCGGCTCCCATTTATGATACTGAGGAATAAAATGAATAAAATAAGGAAAAACTATGATGAGGCCAATTACTGAAGGGAAAACGAAAAATGCAGATGCAAACAATGACTTCTCTAGTGCTATCGAGAGTGCACGCTCATCATGCTGTAAGCGAGAAAAAGAAGGAAATGTAATTCGTATTATATTATCCATAATAAGTCTAAGAGACACAAAAGCCCACTTCTGGGCAAACCCTATATACCCTATCTGAGAAAACGGCAGCACCTTTCCTAAATACACTATAAGTAGGTCATCTTTCAGTAACGCTAAAAAGCTATTTACTTGAAAAGGTAGGCCAAAAGCTAACAAACTTTTAGCAACGCTTCTTGAAAATCCAAATGAAACTCTCCACGGAGAGATCACATAAATAGCGATAAGCCCGATCATTCCCCGAGCCAGTACCGCATATGCAAAACTCTGTATTCCAAAGCTGTTCATAGCCAAAACCAGTGCCACAATATTAAAAACGAGCGTCTCCAATATCTGCGGTATCACAAGCTTATTAAACAATAACTTTCTCTCCAGCATAACTGAAGGAATAGTCTTAAGTGAGGAAAGGAAAAAAGCAATTATGAGTGCTTGAAAAAGAAATGTTCCATCTTTTCCATAGTGGTAAAACGATGATATTGGCTCTGCAAAAATTAATGAAAGAACTACCAATGCCCCAACCAGTAACTGCTGAATCGAAAAAGTAGTACGCAAATCCTCCTGAGTTATTTCTTCTTTTTTCTGAACTAGGGCAGCAGCTAGCCCTATATCTGAAAAGTATGTCAAAAATCCTATGAATGCAGAAACCACATAGAATACCCCATAAACTGACGGAGCTAAAAATGCAGGAAGTAATAAATTACCAACTATAAATCCTATAATTTGGATAACAAGTGTCCGAGAAACTAACGAAAATATCCCACGAATAGAACGCTTCGTAACAGTAGCAATGTCAATTTCTTCCATAAACGAATTATGTATTTTTCTTAACCTGTTTCCATGGCTGTGTTTGCAAAAGACGTATCATAGTTTGAATATCATTCAGAATTGTTGAGTACAGTCGTACAGTAGAGCCAGGATTGTCCACCCAATGAACCGGCTCCTCATAAATCCTGTATCCACTCTTTTCTCCGACAATAAGAAGCTCTCCATCGAAAAACCAATCGTTATCTTTTATGTGAGGAATGAGACTAGAAACCACATTTTTTGTAACCGCTTTAAAACCACACTGTGCATCAGTAAAGTGAGTTTGAAATGCTGATTGGATAAACAAAAAATTAAGAGTTCTAGAGATAACTTCTCGAAGAAGCGTTCGACCCTCGACCCTTGCACCTCTGGCTAGTCTTGAACCTATCGCAATATCATACCCATTTTCTAAAGCTCTCAATATACTAGGCAAATGCTTCAAGTCCGTAGACAGATCCAAGTCCATATACACACAAAGATCAGCATGTGACTTGTCCCACGCTATTTTCACTGCTCTCCCACGTCCTTTTTGTTCAAGCCTCAAATGAGAGACATGAGAATGCTTTTTTGAAAGCCTTGCTGCCATAATCGGAGTATTATCCGAAGAAGCATTATCAGCTATTGTTATATGCCAGTCGTATTTAGTTAGATTTTTACTACAAAAATTTAAAAGCGTAGTAATGTTTGTATCCAACTCTTTTTCTTCGTTATATACAGGTACTACTATCTCGACCATCTTTTTCTTCATAACTATTTCTTTCGCTTTCTAGAGTAGATTATACCAGCAATAACCATCACTACTCCAGCAATACTTACTAGATTTGCTATTTCCTCCACCGGAGTTTTTAAAAATTCAATCGGAGACTTCAAATTAACCTCATCGTAAGACTTTGGCTTTTTAAAATCTTTTGGCAAGTATTCATCAGAAATTTTTGAAGCAGTCCATTTTAGCGCATAAACACTCGTATAATCACTTGCAGATCTAGTAACTATCGCCTGAGGAGCAAATAACTTCAGATTAACGAAAAATATTATTCCTATACATATACCTAGCATGGTAAACATGATTTTTTTATTTTTTTGAACAAACATACCATATCCCGAAATGAGAGACATAAAAAATGAAGCAAGCATTAAGTATCGCCATGGATATTGCAAGAATGCTAGTGGAGGAATTCCGTCCCACACGGGCTTGGAGAAATCAAGCATCATCAGTACTGAAACAATTGCTCCAAATAATGAAAATAATACAACTTCTCTTTTCTCTTTTTCTTTTTGCCAAAAAATAAAAAACAAGACTACAGAAAGCAATGCAAATATAACATGGGCTTTTCCTAGCCTGAAAGACAAACCATCTACGCATCCTACTACTGATCCTCCGAACCCCCACAGACTCTCCCACAGCTGAGGTAGACATACAAAGTGATCTTTATAATCCGCCCCTCCGCCCACCTGAGACAAAACATTTGTACTTCCCATCTGAAGAAGAGCAGGCAGCCAATAAAAAGCAGAAAGCAACACTCCTAAAAGAGCTGTAAAAGATATGTTTTCAAAAACTATTCGTTTATATCGTGCCCTGTGAAGCAAAATTAGACCAAAAGCAGCTATAAATGGTGCTGCCATAAAGGCAGTAAGGTTATGCGAAAGAATAAGTCCTGCAAACCCTAAAGCACCCGTGGCTACGTACCTCCATTTTCGCTCATGCGAAACTTTCCAAAGTCCATAAAAGATAATAGGAAGAAAAATATATGCATATAGCTCTGCTACATCACCACGCACATAGAGGTTTAATGCGTGATATGGTGCATATGCATATAATATGCCTGCCAGTACTCCCCCTAATATCCCGAAAAATTCTCCTGCGAGTAAATACATCGCGACTCCTGCGCCAAGCATGGCAAAAGCTATCATGAGCTTAGTCGAGAGCAGTGCATCAAAACCCAAAACATTAAAAAATCCACCTATATAGTAGGCTAAGGGTGCATAGAAATTAAAAATAGGATATCCATAGCCGTATCCAAGATCTGAAACCCATCGAACTGGAAGTACTCCCAACTTCAACATTTTTCCCATCTCAAAAACTCTCGCCACCTGAGTATCGTCATGCATAGGAAAAAATCCATTCGAAAAAAGAGGAATTATCGTTAAAAACGATAAAGCTAATACAGTTATGAATCCAATTATTTTATTCATATCTTTTTTTTCGAATTTTAAATATAACTAAACTCCCTAATCCAATCGCTGTAACTATGGAAATAGTATCTGCCCACATCCTCAGTGGAGTCTCCGAAAAGGATCCCATAATCACATGGTCGCCCTTAGTCAAGCCGACACGCATTACACCATACTCATTATTATAAGTAATTGGCAGTAATTTATTATCGCTTTCCATAGTCCAACCCGGATAGTAGATTGTTTGTATGGAAATAGCACTATCTGAATCTAGATGCGCTTTAAATGTTATTTTTTTTGAATTATATGAAACAACATCTATAGATCCTTTTCCGCTCAAGATAACTACCTTATCCGACACCAAATTAGAAGGCATCAACTTAACCCAAACCGGCATAAGCTCACTTGAAGACGTTGTCGTAGCTGGATTAGTAAGATAGTATTGATCTCCCCGCTGAACATATCCTGCTGGTTTTGCATAAGAAATCGTACTAATTATCGCCACGCAACACAGTCCAAGCGCTGTAATTTTTAGTACTGTGCCATGCGAAGCAATAAATCCTGCTATTAAGCTTATAAGAAAGCCACTAATTGCTAAAAGCGTCCATGGATAATTAACTTCTGACAAAAAAGGCAACTTCCAAATAGGTGATGAGAATGAGAACATCATGCTCAATACAACCGTGAAAACTAAAACTAAAACCATAACCATCTTATATTCCCTATCCCATCGAGTGTTTATTTTTGTGAATAATGCAATTAATGATGTTATGAAAATCGCCAATTGTGCCATTCCTATTTGATAAGAAAACCCATTTGGTTGATCTGGAACTCCATATCCCCATCTAGGAATAACTAGTTGATTAAGCGTCACAAAGTATAAATTCCTGTCAGCAATCGGAATTCTTGAAAGGAGTATATTGCTCTTCTCTGAGATAGCAGGGAGCCAAAAAAATGCAGAAAACAGCAAGCCACTTATAATTGGAAACATAATGCTTCGATAATTTTTTCCATAGATCAATGCATATGATACAAGAAGCAAGAGAAAAACAGGAGTAAATAATACTGCCATTATATTATGGGTCATAATAAGACATCCATACGAGACTCCTGCCAGAACTCCATATACTACGTTTCTATTTTCCAGAGACTTAAGCGAGAAGTAAAAAACAACTGGAAATAATACAAAAGCTAATGATTCGCCAATCGAGCCTCGTACGTACAAATCCACCATTCTATATGGCAAATATACATATAGAATTGAACTTACCAACCCAGCCCATCTACTCTTCCAGAGTGCATTTGAAGCAAAATACATACCTACAGCAGAGAGTGGAACGGTGGATGCAAATAGTATCTTTATGCTATCCACAAAACTAAATCCAAGTAGATGAATGAGAGTTCCTACATAATATGGAAATGGATATGCGAAGTTAAAGAGTGGATATCCATAACCGAAATTCAATGCTCCACTATATCGTGGAGGTATTTGAAAATCCCTGAGAGTTCGAAACATATCGCCTAGGCGAACTATTGCCCATTCACCATCATGTGTAGAAAAAAAGCCAGGATGGAAATACGAGGAAACTAAGGGCAAGCTTATTAAAATACAGAGTATCCAGACTATGTTATTTCGTATTACTTTCATGTTTTTATAATTTTATATGCAACTTTTCCATCAGGAAATCGTATTTCTTTTAATACTTCTGCGGTTTCAGGAATCTCTTCTGGAGTACCGATAAGAAGTGCTTTTCTTTTCTGCGAATCTTTAGAAAATTCTATATTCTTAAACTCATATTTTCCTATTACTCGAAAAAAGCGATCTATCTTGCCAGTTTTAGAATAGTCCCAGTTTTTTTGATACCATGCAGGATCTACCTCATTATGAAATAGATAATAAACATACGGTTGATCATATCGGTATGACATAATAATCGAATCATATTCTGATTCGTGCTGCTTGGCATACTCAATAGCTTCTTTGTTTCCATATTGCCAGAAATACCCATACTCGATAGGAGTAGCTATATAATATTGCCTCAAGTAATACGCCACGTTGACTCCAAGAGCAACCACAATAACTGCTGCGATAACCCACCTCAAGTGCTGTTTTTTCTGAAACACGATACTCATAAACATCACAAAACCAACAGCGGTAAAAATATGAAATGCAGGTATCATAGCAATCGCACGAACCGGGTGAGGAGTACCAGTAGTAATAGACGCAGGAAGAGGGGCGACGAGAAAAATAAATAATAACACAAATATACGACGATCAATTTTTGATCGCAGGAAGAATAACCCCAATAAGATAAATGGTAATTCCCACAGATATAGCATTCCCATATTAACTGCATGATGTTGCACTCCAGTGTCACCATGGACAAATAGGAAATCAAAACTAAAATGATCTAAATATCCTTTCGCTACAGCTCCCATGTACACAAACCTTCTGTTATGAATAAATTCACCGAGTGCATCATTATTTTTTTTGTCAGACTCCACTTGCTTTGCTATTCTCTCTGCCAAGCTATCATCAGAGAATATCGTAACCATAGAAAGCCTGGCACCGGTTCCTTCTGGGCGAATAAAAGATCCATAAATAGGAATTCCTGCGATAACGAGTAATACGATGGCGATTAAAACCCATTTCTTAACCTTTTTAAGCTGATTAAAAAAAAGAAGTCCAAGTAGTATGAGTATGAACACGTCGATCATTCGAAAACTGTGGTATGAATACAAACTTCCCACAAATGCGAGACTTGAAAGAACGAAGAAAAATGGTTTTTTCAAGCCTAGGAAAAATAGATAGAGAGCGAGGATAAGGAAAAATAGTCCTACATTTCCTTCAAATGCTGCACGAGAAAATTGTAAATGCCAAGGCGAAATAGCGAGCAAAAATGCAGAAACTAGGGCAATTTGTTTTCTATGCCTCCATGCAACAAAAAACTCATTAACCAATAGATACGTCATGAGAACAGACAGGACCCCTATAATTGCCGCAGGCAAACGTACTGCAAATTCTGTGAGACCAAACACTGCTACGGATGGGACTGTCAAATACACATACATGGGCGGCTTATAATCGTCAAATGAACGAATACTAAGAGGTAAAAAATTACCATATTCATCTGCGCCAGTTTTTAAGATCGAATAAGCATTATATCCTAAGCTCGCTTCATCCCAGTCAAGGCTTGGAGGATTCATTCCAAGCTGAAAAAACCTAAGTGCCGTAGCCAAAAAAATAATTCCGATAAGCAAAAAGGGGTAAAAATTTGTCACAGGAGGTTTATTCATACACTATGTGAAAGACGTGCGTTCCATCAAGACGATCAATATATTCTGATTTATTTCCGCCCATGCATTCCCCTTTTTCGATATATAAAATCTTTTTATTCGTGGGGAAACGACTATCTTGCTGTGTCGCAGGGCATGCCTGCGGAACGAAGAATAACTTCCCAAAACCTGCATATCCCGCATCCTTAACCGACCCCTCAGACTGATAAGCTCTAGGGTCGTATTGTAGAGAAAAAAGCAATAGCGGATATATTCCACCCAATGCTTTCGTAACGACGATCTTATCGTAGGCACCATAATTACTTTCTACAATTTCCCCCATCTCCTCAAAACCCACATTCCTATACCAGTTTTTATGGATCGGGGCATTAACACTATACTGATGGAAAAAATACAAAACACTATAGAGAAAGACTAACGAAAGAATAAAGATCCCGAAAAGCCTGAACCGTGGAATAATTCTTCCAAATACCGCTACTACTCCACATGCGGCAAGCATTTCCAGAGCAGGAAGCATAACAAGCGTGCGATTTATATTTGGTATATCGTCAACTGTTATAGCAGCAGTTATTGGAGCTACTAAAAGCCATATCAATGGTGTTTTTTCAATTATTTTTCTAGAGGTAGCAACCGCCACTATTCCCCAAAGAATAAACGGTAACTCGATAAGATATAATAGCCCCATTCCAGGAACTCTGTACCATGCTGGCAAACCACCGCTTATAAATAGAAAACCACCAGTAAAGTACTCAAAGTAATTTCGAGAAAAAGTCAAAAAGTAACTAATAACTTTATTGTGAAACATGCGAGAAACTGTGACCATAGATTTCATAACCCCATCTTCCTGAAGCTGTTCATTCATAACCAGTCGTGTCTCAGGAAACCCAAATATGTTTACTTGCGTAAAACGTCCTGTTCCACCCGTCACTAAAAACACTAATGCGAAAGACACTAGTGAGGTTATGATGAAACATGTTAGAAGCACAACCTTATAATTTCTAGCTGTTTTCCTCCACAAAGAAAAAAGAGATAAAAACAGAGAAAAAAACAACATAGGGACGAAAACGCGAGGAGTGTGGTAGAAGAAAAAACTTAAAATGATGCACAGTGTCCCTGATAAAAGATATGAAACTTTTTCCTTTGAAATACTATGCAGTAAAAGCGCAAACCCAAGCGTTATGAAAAACAGAGCGATTATTGCTTCTCCGCTCGCACGGGAAACGACAATGCTCCATGGAGACATAGCGCCTAAAAACGCCACAAGCAATCCGATCCTTTTGTCTTTAAAAATGGAGAAAGCAAGAAAATAGAGAGGAAATACCAGCAATGACCCAAATAATGCGGCAGGAAAACGCGTAGCAAAAACATTCAGACCAAAAAGCATAACTGGCACGATATCAATGATGTGATATCCTGACGGTCGATTATCACCAAACATATCGATATATAGAGGAAACAGGTGGTTATTCTCATCACGACCTGTTTGAAGCAATGAATATGCGTTATATCCTAGAGACGCTTCATCTATATGAAAACCAAAAGGCACCGAACCTAATTGATAAAAACGAAGAAAAAGACTAAGTAGAAAAATAGCGAAAAGGATAAGGTAAGTCCTAGATACGAATTTTTTTAACATACAACACAAAGATAAATGCCAAAAACGCAAAAACACTAACTATGCTTATGACCGTACCTATTCGAAAAGAATCAGGCTCATATGAGAATACAATTTCATGATTTCCTTTTCTGATAGGCACACTTCTGAAAGAATAATCAGCTTGATATATCTTACCAAAAACTCCATCAATAGTCACTTTCCAACCAGGAAAATTAGTATCAGAAATAAAGAGAAGCTGATCTTCCGTCGAGGACGTTTTCAAAACCACTTTATCAGCTTCATAAGACATAATCTCCACTGAAGCATTCAGATCTTTTTTTAACAATATGTCTGATGGAATTGACTCTCTGAGGATCAATTTTTCTTTGAGTGGAAACGCCCTATCATGGATTAACTCTGCAACCTTATTTGGATTTTTCTCCACTACGTAATCTGAGAAAAGCGCCACCCTTGGAAGTGCCTGTTTATTTTCATATATAGACCACGCTCCCTCATGCCAAATGAGAAAATATACTTCCTTCGGAAATGTTTCGACATCGGGAGACTCCGAGTGAGATCTATCCAATACATATTTAACGCCAAGTAAATTTAACATAACCTGTCTATGTGAATTTTTCCGTAAATCTTCCTTTCCATATCCCGGCTGTATCATCCCTTCGGAGCGGGCAGTAATGATAGACCCATTTCCAGATGTACTTACGATTTCTCCATATTCACGTGGATACAGCGGATCATATCCATCAGGAGAATATAATTTTTCAAATCCAGTAAGATTTGATTCTATGCTTCCGCTCCCATATCCCCAAATACGATTTATAGATGTGTTTTGTTTTAGATACGTAAAAACTGCTGTACTCGGATATAAGTATTTTAAAGGTGCGAAAGGGGTAATTTTTTCAAAAAAATAAAATAGGTCAAAGACTGTTATCAACAGTATTCCACCGATTACGACATATCGTTTTACATTTAATTTCATTTTTGAAAAATAAAGAACGGTGAAAATTCCATTGCCAAAAAGAAATAAAGTGGGAAGTACTAAATTTCGATAGATCGTTCTTGCTTCTGATTGCACGTTTGGGGCGAAAAGTGCGTAAGCCCAAGTAATCATAATTATGGCACCTACGCTTCCGAGAACCATCCAATATTTTTTCTTTTCTTCTTGCTTTAAGAAATACTCAAATCCAAATCCAGCTAATATACTTCCTGTAAAAGCAAAGATGCTCAGTATTCTGGTCGGCACAGTGGTAGAAATAATCGGAATGGGCAATAAATAGAAATACTTAGTGACGAACAAATCGGTTGCAAATAATAACGATGCTATAAATAGGATTCCAAATATTTTTATCTCTTTTCTCTTTTTAAATTGAGTCAATGAAAAAACAGCAAAAACGAATGGAATGAAGCCAAAATACGAAACCCGCTCTATATAAGTGCCATAAAACCAATGATTTCGCGCAGCAGGATGACCGAAAAAGTTGGGAACTAAGATAGTTATCCAATACCAAACTGGATTTAATAATTTTTCTATTACTGAAAGACTGTAATTGTTTCTCGCAGAGTGAGAAAAAAGTTCTAACGTAGGCAAAAGCTGAAACATCGAAAATAAAAGTGGCGTACCTAACAAAATACCCACAAGAATTATTCTCTTAAAATTCACATTTTTCGCAGTCAGTAGCTTTCCGAAAAAATAAACCAAGAAAACCACTGTCTCATAAAAATACCCCTGAATATACCCACCCAAGAACGAGAAAGTGAAAGCATACACTATGCATGTTACATATCTTAGCTGAAACTTCTTAAGCATCTTCTCACTCAAATATAAAATAAGTGGAAGCCAAAGAAATGTATGTCCTACATTTCCATATTCCAACCACACCACCATGTAGGAAGAAAAAGCAGCGGTAATTGATGAAAAAATACTTGGAATTTTTGAAATTGAAAGTTCTCTCAAAAAGAGATAAGTAAAAAATCCAAATAAAAGTGGAATGAGATATATATACACAGTCCAAGCTAGCCCAAAAGGCAAGACTAGAAATAAAACATTAAGTGGATAAAACACCCCACTTTGAAAATTCGCCATAAGCGGAGTTCCAGAAAGATTATATGGATTCCATAATGGTATCTGACCTACATTCCAAAGAGAGGTTGACAAATATTTCCATGGGAGAAGTTGACGAATCACATCTGGTCCCTGCGCTTTGTTCGTTACGCCACCTGGCGCATATCCATCATACGAGTTTGTGTTATATGGTGGATATCCACCGACGAGTAGATCTCCAGGAAATGGAATCTGACCCCTTAATATGGGATGAAAAAATAAAAGTGTTGTGCCAAAAAGAATAAGTAATGTCCAGAAGAGTTCTTTTTTCATGGAGAGATAATTTGATATACCGTCAAGTATCGAGGACCAGTAGCAAGTCCCCGGGTATATCGCTGTACGATCTTCAAATTCCTCTCCCAACCAATTGGTGCCAGTCCTGCTTTGCTACAGCCAGGACAAGGCTGATAAAATACTATGTATGTCGGCATCTTTTTACTTTGATCGAGTAACTCTTGGGACACAGTATCACCTAAAGGCCAGTATCCTACAATTTTTATGTTAGGATTTTGAACGAGATAAATTTCATATGCAAAAGGCATGAGACCAAATGTCCCCTGAGTCGCCAAATATATCGGCCCACGACTCGCTTCTTTTTCGAAAAATTCTACAGATTCCTTGACCCCTCCACCAGCTGGCCAGTCCAAAAGGTATTGCCTAAGATCTGAACGAGGAAGTGGAGCGTTCTTCAAATTAAATAAAACAAAGTAATCCATGTAGAGTGGCCAGACAAAAAATAGCGCAAACACCAAATATCCTAATTTTTTATTTTTTATTCTGTCTTTCAACTCCAGTAGTGTATATGCCACTAGTGGAATTAGGGATAATGTCATAAATAGCACAAATCGAGGATAAATAGTTTTACCGAAGAAAGTAAGATATATAAACGGAACTAAGAATATGAAAATAAGAAAAACCTTTTCCCGAAAGTGCTTCTTCTGAATAAACAATCCTATTGGAACAAGAACTACCCAGGGAATTGTCATATAATTCCAGAACCAATCCCAAAGTCCTCTGAAATTACTCCACAATGAAAAATATTTATTCGGAAGCCACCACCACTCCTCAAGTGTATAAACGAATAAGTTATTCTTATCAGAAATGATATGGAAAAATGGTGAAAGCCTGAGAATCGAGTAGCAAAGAAATGCAAGCACCGTGGAGACTAAGGCCAATCCGGCAAGCTTAAAAAGCCTGTATTTTACATTTTTTCCAGTAAAATCGAAAAATAATAAACCGAATATGGGGAACAGCAGGCTGAAAAATGCGTTCGTTTTCGTGAGCATTCCACCACCAACTACCAAACCAAATATAAGTGCTACGTCGAGACGAACAGTTCGAATCAGCAAGAATGCTATAAACAGACTCCAAATCGTAAAAGTCCCGACAAGCGTGTCGTACATAGCCATGCGATCGTAGACTAACGCAAATGGATATATTAGATATAAGATACTGGAGAGTACTCCCACTCGAACACTCTTAAATATTTCACGACCCAGAAAAAATAATCCTATCATGCTCACAAGTCCTGCAAGAACTGATACCATACGTCCAGCCATGAGCGGATCTGAAATGAACTTCATAAGGATCATAGCTATCCAGACATACATCGGTTGTTTTCCGTCGGTGAGTGAAATAAATCTCCAGTTCGCATCTTGCTTGGCTATTTGTGACCAGCGGATATAGATGGCCTCATCGGTAAAGATAGGCATTTCTGTGAGGTGGTATGTACGAACAACAAAATATATAAGAGATAAAAATCCGAGTAAAATGCCTACTTTCCACCATTTTTTCATGAAATCTATCATATTATTTCCACTTTCTAAGCATAGCAGTTTTAATAAACCAACTTCCAGTCAAGATTATGGATAAAACTATGCCACCAATCATTATCTGATTGAGAGTCTGTGGAATCGGAGTATCCCAGTTTCCGACATATAAAAATGGCAGGTACTGTAATAGTGCTGCAATTGATAACACTACTGCGGAGATACTGATAAAATATTTTTTTGACAGGAGAGCTGCAAAGGGCAAAGCATAGAGCAAGTACCACGGCTGAAATGTAGTTCTCTGTGTCGCTACGAGTACTGCCCCAACCATAAGAAGTAATCCCGCACCATACGCCATGTGTACGTTTTTTCTCAGTAGAAGAAATACAGGTAGTAAAAGTCCTGTCGCAAATTTCACTCCGACTGACAAGCCAAGCAACACCACACTTCCTGCGTATTTCTTATCTAAGAACCATACCATCGCCATAAGCACCAATGCCATCATCACGATATCATTATGAGCAGATACCAAACTCTCTACGAGAACTAATGGATTAAACGCGAAAAACCCCAAGACGAACAGCTCATTCCCTACTGTTTTTTTCGCCAAGCGATATATGGCATAACATGCGAGTAAAAAGCTAGCGGACATAAGGAGCTTAAATAAAATAAGTGTAGGGAGTAAGAGCTTAAAACCTAAAAATGAGAGTGGCACAGTGAATAGCAACCATACAGGACCATACGGATAGGTACGATGTGTCCAATGCATGAATGACAACATAGGATCTCCTGGAAAGTCGAGTGCCTTATGGTCATAAGGATTTTGACTATAGTAGGTAATTATCTTCGCATCAAATATATAATTAAATAGATCGTAAGAAAACGCATTATAGGAAAACGTGAGAATTACCGTGGTCAAAACAATTAAAACCCAGACCAATCCTTCTGAGATCTTTTTATTTTTTACCATCCACAAGATAGTGAGATAAAAAATAAACAAAACACTCACTATTCCTACAAATAAATATGCAGATAATGGCCGATCGAAATATCCTATGTGCTGGAAAAACTTCTGAATTCCCTGCCAGACAGAAACTCTCGACAAAGTGAGAGACAAATCGACTTGAGTAAATGAATAGAAAAGAAGAAGAAGAACCGAGAGAATATATCCTGCGCTAAAAAGTTTTAGACCAAATTTCATACGGAGTATTTTCCTGATACATCATTTTTTTTAATCCTCCACAAGTCTGCAATACCCTCTAGAGAATCTTTTATAGGATTCACACGCCGTGTTTCGACATATAACCATTCGACCGGTACTTCTTTTATTTTATATCCCATTTTATCCGCGACGAATAAAAGCTCGACATCAAACCCTGCGGTAACGCTCGAGCCAGACTTCTTTCGATATCCATGATGCAATGTATTTAAAAATCCAAATATACTTCGTGCCGCATCCTGTCTGAACAGCTTAAATCCACATTGGGTATCTGAGATTTCAGATAATCCCACGACTGTACTTCGAAGTATCATCCAAACTCTGGACATAATAACTCTCGTCCATGGAGAATTTTTCCGTCTTGTATTTCGAGATCCAATCACGACCTCATATCCCTCTACATTTCTTAAAAGCTTGTCTATCTCTTCAATCGGCGTAGCCTGATCCATGTCGGTAAAGAGCACATATTCACCCTTAGCTGCGAGTACTCCTGCAGTCACAGCGCCTGCTTTTCCTAAATGCGCATTCTTAACTAATCTGAATTCTTTATTCTCTGAAGCAAACTTTTCCATATACTCGATGCTCCCATCACCAGAGCCATCATCGACGATAATTACCTCAAATGAAAACTTTTTACTGGAGAGAAACCGCTCGACTTTCTGTAAAACACCTTTTTGGAGATTTGCCATCTCATCGAAGCATGGGATAACCACTGAAAGAAAGATTTTGCTCACGAGGAAATTATACTAGAAATAGAAGCACTTCACAAATCTCTTTTATTGAGATTCGAGCCGATTTAAGGTAAAATAGGATCACCACTTGGCCCCATCGTCTAGTGGCCTAGGACATCAGATTCTCATTCTGAGAACCGGGATTCGAATTCCCGTGGGGTCACCAAAGTTGTTTCATCGCCTGAAAAATCCCTAATTAGGTTGAAAGGAAGGCCTAAAGTAGCGGTTCCAAAGTTTTCGTTAGATACAGGAAGACCGTTTGGAAACATCAACGATTGGAAACGTTGTTTATTATCAAAAGACGCTTCAAACCAAACAGAAGAAACATTCTCAAGCAAGCTCTCTGCAAGACTTACAATGTGATCCATATTTGCTTCTATTGACCTAAGCTCAGTTCGCTCCAGTTCTTGCATAGCTAACTGGTCGCTGAAGGCCTCTACTTGCTCTTTGTATTCCTTATCACTTACTGTTCCCTGAAGGTTCTTAACTAACAATCGCTTCTTTAGTTCTTTAAGGTTAAAAATTTCAGTATCTATCTCATCTATTGCTTTCTTTTCTTCAGCATGTTTTCTTTTCCATATATCAACTAGTAGTAATTTGAATATCTTATTAAACTCTTTATTTGGCTGGATATACTTGAGATAATCATAAAATTTATTTTCAAATACCTCTTTTGATACCCTCACGGCACCACAAATGCAATGATAATATGAATACTTTTTACTTCTTCCAGTAGAACTACTTGCGGTAATATTTCTTGCACATTTTAGACATTTAAGGATATTTTTTAGTGGGAAATTATGGTTGTTAGTTGAATGAGAAACAGATGCCTGAACAGACCTTCCAAGCCTAATTGATTCTACCTTATAAAAAAGATCATTGCTGATTAGGGGTTTATGTATACCCAGATGGGTTTCGCCCCAAGCTTGGCATATTCCTATATAAAGCTTGTTGCTAAACATTTTGATCAAAAATTGAGAGGTAATTTTCTTACCATTGCCTGTTCTTAAGCCCAATCTATTTATTTTATTTACAACAAACTTTATTGTATAGCCACCATTTGCATAAATTTCAAATGCCTTTTTAATAAATTGCGCACTATTTGCATCTACAATTAATCCAATTGGGGAGTTTTTGTAACCCAAGGGGGCTTTCCATGGCCATTGTCCCTGTCTTAGTTTTTCGAGCATTCCTGCTTTTGTTCTTTCAGATCTTGTATCATTATCAAATTGAGCTGCTGCTGAAAAAATGGACTCCATAAATTTCCCTCCGGGTGTATCGTCAACTAGCTCTGTTGCCGAACGAACCTTAACTCCCAATTTAAGCAAGATTGCCTTAACAGTGTGATGATCTGCAGATGAACGAGAAAACCTGTCAAATTTATAGACAAGTAGCACATCTACCAAGCCCTTATTTTTTCTACAATATTCAATTAACTTGATGAGTTCAGTTCTATTCGCAGTTTTAGCAGATTCTCCCTCTTCTTTAAAAACTTCTATGACCTCCCATTCTTGCCTTTGCGCATACTCTCTACACGCCTTTTCTTGTGAACTAAGTGAGAAATTTTCTACCTGTTCTTTTGTAGAGACTCGTGTGTAAAGGATTGCTTTCATGGTTTTTATCTGTTCTATTTCCATTGTGTGCCTTTCATTTTATCGAGTCAATAACCCCAAGTTGTTATTTGGAACCATTTTCTGCAGCCTCAAGCATAAGTTCTGCTAGATGCTCCAACTGATTAAGTATCTCCTGTACTTGGTGGTCGGAATAATCCTTAGATTTTTTACCTAATATTTTCCTAACTTCTATGATAGTCATAAAAAAAATCAGCATCCGGTTGGGGAACAAGATGCTGATCACTTTCCCCCAACCTATTTTCCTACTAAAAAAGGACTACAAATCTCTAGAATAAAACTCAAAATATCGAGTTATCTAGACGGTTTGCAGTCCTTTTAAGGAGTTAGCTTCGTCGTTGAAGTCGGTACTAGGTAAAGTTTAGAGGATAAAAGAACAGGAAGGCAAGATGGAGATTAAAGTAGGTCTTTAGCCTGTATTTTTAATGCTTTTGCAATTTTTTCTAGCACTTCAAGTGAAGGAGCGTATCTACCTTGTTCAATAAATCCCATGTAGGCCCGGCTAATTCCTACCTTCTCAGCAAGCTCTTCTTGCGTATAGCTTAGCTGCTTTCTTTGCTTCTGAATCTTATCTCCAATTACTCTTGGCAATCGTGCATTACTTCTCATGGCTTAATTATTGAGGTTAACTGAGGCAAACTAAACTAAGCTACGCTTAGCACTTAGCCTTGTTTCAAGCTTGTATTTCTGCTAAGCTAGAGTTAGCAATATACAATAAATAACTATGAATATTTTTCAACGTCTGACTATTTATTTCCGAAACCAATATCTTGACTGGCAAAGAGCTTATTCAATTGATGATTTACCGAAAAAGCTAGACGATTTAGATATATATAATGAGTTACCAAAATGGCTTGTTGATGAATTAGAAGCAATTATTAAGGTTTATAAACCGAAAAATAAAAAGAAACTTTATTTAATCAAGTTTGATAAGAAATTTACTACTGATCAAGCTGAGCGTGAACTAAGCCTACTTGGTCTTTTACCAGCGAATATTGTAGAAATAGTCTTATTTGTTAATAAGTATTCAAAAACAGTAAATGAGAGACCTATTATTGCATTGAATTCTTACCATGACTACTCAAAAGCGTTTAAAGAGATACTGAAAACCTACAGCCGTCCTCCTAAATATGACCTATGTGTTTGCTACACTTCCTTAGGATTTGAACGACCAGGAGAAATAGAATCATGCGAAGCAATGAATGGAGCAGTATTTAGTATTGGAACAACATTTATTGCTAAATCTTTTTAAAATGAGAACAGCATTTATTATCATTTTGAGCGTATGTTGCATTGTTGTTTCGGTTTCTATTGCTTACTATTTTATATTATTTCTTCCCCAACAACAGCGTGTTAATACAGCCACGCTTAAAAAAATTGAGCAGCAAGCAATAAAAACTAAAGAAAATACCGAAAACATACCATCAACTAGTACAACAAGTATAGAAAACCGATTAGATGACATAAATAACTCAATAGAACAACAAAATGCAGATATGGAATATGAGCAAAAAAGAAGAGGCTGGTGTGAACAAGGCGGTGGAATATATTATGGGAATGGTTCTTGTATAACCTCACAAAAATAAGAACTTTTATCTAAAAAGCAGAATTTGAAATCGTTGAAGGAGTATAATTAAACTATGATACATAAACAAACTCAACTTACACTTTACCTTATACGTCATGCGGAATCGGAAATGAACCAAAATCCTCATTTAATTGGAGGAAGAAGTCCACGCACTCCTCTTTCTCCTCTTGGAATAGAACAAGCTATGAAATTAGGTAAGTATTTTCATAAGCATGATATTACATTCAATGCAATTTATTCATCCACTGCGGTAAGAGCGATTGGAACAGCAAGACTGGTACTTAAAGAATTTAATGTACCGGAAGACAATGTCACTACCACAGATCAACTCGTTGAGATTGGTCAGGGAGATTGGGAAGGAAAACTCAGAACAGAAACTTATACACCAGATACCTTGAGCTACATGAATACAAAAGGTCCGATATTCACTCCCCCAAATGGCGAGTCTCAATTAATGTGCGAACATAGAGTATCTAGTTGGTTTATTGAAGAAATACTCAATAATAAAAAATATATGGGTAAAGAAACCACAATTGCAATTTTTTCTCACGGTATAACAATAAAGTGTTTGCTTCATTTTGTAATGCATTTTAACGATAGGCTAATTTATCGAATAACACTCGATAATACCAGCATGTGTAGGCTAAGGCTTACTCCTGATGGATGGTTTATTGACAGTATTAACGATACGTCACACTTAGGCCAATAAATCCCAATTTCACTTAAATAAATTTTGGGTAAGTTTAGTATTTTAGCCTCGTTTTTGACAAACCATCGCTAAACTGATACTATATAAATAGCTTTAGCGTCCTAATTTAACGAAGGAGTCCATTGCAGCTACCATTCTGGAGCTGTATTTTTTTGGCTTCAGACGGTTACAAAACCGAAAGGAGGTGAAAAATATGGAAACAAAACTAAGGTGCCACTTAATAGAGGGTACCCCTACAGAGTCTGATTTATCTCCTAGTGACGCACACTTCGATGTTATAAAAACATTTGAAGAAGATAGCCATTTATCCAGACGTATTCTCAAATGTAAGAGATGCGGACAGCTGTACTTCTATGAGTTTTATGAAGAGATTGATTGGAAAGAAGGAAACGATTCTCAATACTGCACATACATTCCAATCGAAACAGTAGAAGAAGCGGAAGAGTTGAATAAAAAATCTCAATTTGCACTGCTCGGCGTAGTCCCAAGACTACAAGACGACTTCTTACAAGACGGTACAAAAACAATCGAGTGGATGAGGTAAAATGAGAGATAGATTGATTAAGAGTATGCTATAGTAGTGGAAAGGTTTTGCCTATATGAAAGCGAACAACTTACCACTTAAGAATACTAAGCATTCACCAAAGACGGATCTGTCCAGTCAGGACGAAGATTTCATACACAATTTGAACGTGGGAATGCCCTCATCGGAGAGGAGAGGTCAGATATTAGTGGAAAATCTCAATCGAAACCTACTCAAGAAACAGCCCCCACAAGAGAAGTAGTCCCCGATTTCCAAATAAACGACTTCACGCCTAAAAAGGAGGCTCAACGGGTTATTAAAAAAATGATTATGTTTATGAAATTTTAGACAGAAGATTCGACCATGCCTTTAAATCTTTGTTTTCTATACTTTAAATTAAAACACGTTCTGCATCCAATTATTTCTACTACTGGGTGCCTATAAAGTGCTCCAACCCTTTTCTTGCAATTTGGACACGCAAACCAGAACCTCTCACCATTGAATTTTGTTTTGGATGTGGTTAGGTTAACCACGACTCCTAGCACCTCAATCTGGGCTTGTAGAAGCCTTCTCTTAAGCTCTTTTTGGGCTTTGCTTATCAAATCATCTACCTTGATCTTTTCAAAGTTTTCCACGACTAAAAAACTTCCTAAATCATATGGGTTTAACATTTTTATTATCCTGTATAAGTTGGTTCTGTCCTACAATCGTTGTGTTAGTTCTGATGTTAACATTTAGAGAAGGTTGCTTTAACATTCTCAATGTATGCAAGCCAGATAAGTATTGTCTACTTGCTCGATCTAGCTCTTTGCTTAGGGTAGCAAAAAATAAAATATCTGTTTTACTCATCTGATCGTTTATATAATTATTTATCCTTCTTTGAAGTTCTAGAATTCGAACGAAATATAGGGTAACAAGCTCAGTAGTCGCTTTCTCGCTTGGAAGCGTACAATTATACTCTTCTTGTAATTGTCGCATAAAGTCTATTGCGAAAGTCCTATATTGCTCAGGCACAATCGTGTACATGAGTGCTCCATTTTCAAATTCAACAAGGGTCATTGCTCTAAAAAAATTACTTTTTACATCAACAGCCTTCCTACCATTGTTTCCATTACTAAATTCCTTATCAATCTCTCTCAATACATGATCGGGGTCAATTTCTAACTTATTTTTCTTTAGATGCTCACGGATCTCGACTGGTGTTTTTATTGAGGTTATAGAATTTTTACTCATAATAACCAGAATTACAGCTCTATTTTCAAAGTTACTATTTCATTTATTCCTATTGCCTCAGATAGCCTAGAGAAGATGATTCGCATTTCGTCAGGAATAACCCTAGCATATCCACCTGTATTTAAGAAGAAATAAACCCTATCATATTGAACCATGTTTTTATCCCCGTCTCGTTTTCTAAGTAACTGCTTAATAGCGTCTTTTGAACTGTTAATATAGCGAGAATAAACTGAACTTAAATCAAGAAACGCGTCTTTTGCCGTATTGAACATAGTTACTCCTCCTCCATACATAAATAAAAATCCAATATTACCCCTTTTTACATCGATTTTAAAGGTGAATCTATCTATTGTTTGTATGTGGTGCTTTATATCGTTTGTTTTTATTAATGGTCCAAGATCAACAATCAATTGATCCGTTGCGTGTTTCATCCTTTTATAAAAATCTTTTACGCTTGAGAAGTCAGATAATATGTAGTCGCATTGTATGTATATATTTTTCTGAAAAGACTCATCAACAATACTTTGGACATGAAATTTATTATGCAAAATACTAAATCCAGGATCTATGTCATCTAGTTTTTTAACTTCTGCAAATCGCTTTATTCCATCTTCGGTATATTCGATATCAGGGTTTCCCTCTCCTGATATAAAGCTAATATCATTCATACCTTCTTCTTTTAAGAGCTTAGCAACATTGAGTTCTGCAATTACAGAAAGATATTCTATATCAAAGTTTGTTTTTAATCTGGATAAGGGCTCTTTAATATTTGTAAAATTTCTTTCTGCTATGAAATTTTCCAGTCCAGAAAGATTGGGCGAGTCTATTGCAGCATATCTTAAAAGTGGAATTTCAAGTAACTCCATAAAACTCTTACTACTTTCAACTTGGTTAATTACAACTTCTCTAAAATGCTCCTCAATTAAAGGATACTTTTTTAGATTTTTTGTTGCATTTTCCAATAGTTGTTTTTTATCTGTTGTCATTATTCTCAAGCGTTGCTTTCTATGCTTTTTTTATAATCTTCTAATCCACCAACCTCTTCTCCTGTAAAAAGAAGCATGCGAAGCATCACTTTGCTTTTTACTAAGGGTGATTCCACCATGGCCCGATAAATTCCAATAGCCCTATGAATACCATCAGTAATTACAATGGGAGAAGCGTCATTTTTTCTCATACCAAAAACTGTCGTGTCTGTATAGTAATTTTCGAGGATTGTTTTTTTGCAAAGATTTATCTTTTTTATCTTCTCATCTTTATGGTGATCAGGAATGTTCTCGTCCTTTAAAAAATCTTTTATATTTTTACCTGTCTGCCACATAACATATATCGCTCCTAAATTATCTAAATTAACAATGCCGTACACAGGCATAGCACCAGCTCCAGCCATTAAATATAAAGCTCCAGTCGCATTATTATCTATTTCTTTAAGATCCATATTAAGAGGGTTTTGATAGAAACGTATAAAACTTGCAAATAACTTCAGCGCCAACTTTTAAAATTTTTGTGTTATCTTTACCTGAGACATCTTGATACTTACCATGCCTAACAACATCAGCAAAAGTTTTAGCAAAATCTACGTCCTCTCTTTTTATACTTAGCTTCTGACGTATTCCCTCCCATTCAAGAGTCTCATTTTTTAAATCAGTTGGATAAAAATGCTTTTTAATATTTTCTATGGCAAGATATACAAAAAGCCCCGTATATGCAGTGTAACGCCTAGCATTTTTGAAATTGCTTAACGCAAGCCTAAGGCTCATATGTTCAATCGCAGCACCCATAAATATTTCCATCTGGGGCAATTCTTCTATCTGCAAGTCTCCTAAGAGCTCTTCTAAGCTTGCCTCGCTATATTTTTCCTCACTATCATCATGTTTAACCATTTCTAGCCTTACTTCGTAAATCTCGCCTGTTATGAACGAGTAGGCGTCTACAAGCCCTTGTATCGTTTGCTCTGCAGATTTTAGAGCAGTCCCCGCGTTTTCAATATGATCAGCGACAAGTGTAGCGGTAATTATCGATTTTTGTATTTCAAAACCGAAAGTTCCCAGTTTTGATGGGTTGGCGCTAGGTACGACTGGATAACTAACTTTTTTAGGGAAAAAGGGCAACACTCTTCCAAGAAATATATACTGCTTCATTGCAGCGTAATTATATCATCGATTCTAGTATCCCATGGTAGTATAAATTTGTGGCAAACTAGGCTCAGGATTTAGGATTGGTTTCCATTGCTCAAGGGAGGCACGAATCTGGTTCCAATTCGAAAACATTTGGGTCACTTCGGCAAGCTCAGTGCAAGCACTTCTATGGACAGAAGGTTACCATGGTTTGTCTACATGCTTCTTTGCGATCAGAAAACGTTTTATATCGGCATTTCTGATGACCTCAAAAACAGGCTCTCTCAACATAAAAACAAACAAAACATCTCAACTAAAAAGTTTTCTGATCTTAGACTTATTTATGCTGAGCGATACTTGAATAAGCTTGATGCGACCAAGCGAGAAAAACAGCTAAAAGGTTGGTCGCATACAAAGAAGCAGATGCTTATTGACGGAAAACTTGGTATAAATGCTTGTACTGAGTTGGCGAAAGAGCTCGTTCGAGAGTTAGAACTTTGAGTTTACTTCGAGCTAGCCGAGAAGAAGTCCCGTGGGGTCACGATTGACTTCATCCTACCTATTCAATATAATCTTCTGAAATGAAAGAATTACGTACTCCAGTTCGAGAAGGGGAAGCAGCACGATCTATCATAGTAACAATCATGGATCGGTTGGCTGAAGTATCACAGGGAAACGAAGCAATTAGAGATGCCTATGTGCGTCTCACACCTGAGGGTGTAGCTGCAATTGATGCAAGTCTTCACGCGAACGAGCTTCTTCCTCCAGATGTAATAACTCGAACAGCAACAGTAGAGGTGTTTGATCATAGAAGAGGGTGGACTGATGACTTTGTAACAACGTCTCTTTGGGCAAAACTTGATTTTCCCGAACTTGCAGAACGCAGATCTGCTGGCCTACCTGAAGGGCCTATGTTAATCCTTGATCTAGGTTCGCGGTCTGGAGAAACCTCTCTTCCTCCTTTTGGAATGGGTAGTTCAATAGTCATAGATATTCACAGAGACAACTATGATCCAGCGTTAAGAGCTGCTGTAGAAAGAAGAATCAATGGCATAACTGAAAAGCTTGAAGAACATAGATATGGCAATGAGAATCCCGTGATTGTTGTCTTTGAAGCAGTTAGGAATGAGATTGAGCGAGGAAATTTCGTTCCAGTAGAGGGAAGAAGACATCGAATAGTAGAATTAGACCCTGACGATTCCCTCTTGGGTCTTTAATACTCCAACATAACAGGATTCTAGTAACCTACGGCAGTAAGAACTCAGGAATAAGTAGCCTCAGGATACATTATACTCCTCCACTGTTTTAGAGAGACACGAGTCTGGTTTTAATTCGAAAATATGAGGATCACACGTTCTTTTTCGCGATTATTACCTGGTGTTTTTCTCCTCCTGAAGTATCGATTTCATCAAGTATTATTTCAAACCCTGCATATCTCACTATTTCTATGTTCTTTTCCGCGCCGAAGTGACTCCAAATCATTTGTCATAGATAGTGAGATTATATCAATTCAAATTCCAAGTGTAATTACGTAATCTCTTCATATATAGCTCATTCTCCTTGACAAATGAGCTCAAATGTAGAAGAATACTGAGCGTAAGAATAGCACTATGGTATTTAAACGAGAATTACTACAACAAGAGGGCTCTAGATTTAGACGTATTGATGTGAAAACGAGCCCGATAGACACACTCTCCGAACAACTATCTTCTATGGTAATAGGTCAAGAGCAGGCAGCACATAAACTAGCCCAAGCTGTTATAAGAGCCAAGGCTGGATATGCAGACGCGAGAAGACCTGTTGGCTCTTTTATATTTTTAGGCCCGACAGGGGTAGGAAAAACAGAGATGGCTAAGGCATTAGGAAGAAATCAGCTAGGAGATGATTGGGAAAAACGATTTCTTAGAATTGACTGTACAGAATTACAAGAACCTCACAGCGTAAGACGATTAACTGGAAGCGATCCTACCTATGTCGGATATGGTGATCCAACTCTCATAAGACCAGACTTTTTACATCAGGAGGAGGGCGTCATTATACTGTTTGATGAAATAGAAAAAGCAAACGCCACAGTACACAGGGCACTTCTTCCTATACTAGAAGAAGGAGGTATGACGATTTATGCTCCGACAGATAAACCAAATATTAGTGGTATAAAAGATGCCAAAGAAATTGCGCCATTTGAATTAGATTTTACAAGGGCTATTATAATTTTTACCTCAAATACTGGCGCCGCAGAAATCCAAGCACAAAGACAAGGCAGATCTCATCTGGGCTTTAGACAAGAAGTTTTTGATGCACATGATTTATCTGCTACACAGACAATTGGTATAGATGCACTTCGAAAATCCTTCAGACACATGCCGGAATTTTTAGGAAGAATAGGTGAGGATAATGTTATGGTATTTAGAGATCTAGGCACCGAAGATTTTAGCAAAATTTTCGATATCTTCATTGCAGACATAAATAGAAATAAAAGATCAATAGGTAGTCTTTTTGATGTAACGCCAGAATTAAAACAGCAATTAGTTGAGAGAGCGATAAAAATAGGAAAGTATGGCGCTCGAGATTTGAGAAGTGTTATAGAAAATGATTTATTAACTAAGATCGCAGAAGCAAAAGAGGCTGCAGGGAAAAAATTAACCCAGTACGTAATAGCTGACATTGATGAGGAAGGGAAAATAATATTGTTTGCCTTAGACCCTGACGTGCACTCAGAACTTGGACCCGAATCCGGAACTTCGAGCAATCAAATTGCTATTCCTGGCTCTGCAGAGCTTGCTGCAGCCAAAGATCTCACATCATAGTTTCCTCTTTGACAAAATTTCTTGCATCTATTATAGTTCTAGTCATAATATGTTAAAGATTCAAAAAATGGATTTCCTCATCGCCCTTTACGTGGCATGTATCGCGATAACTGAACTCATGGGCGGCAAAACATTTTTCATCGGAACTATAGGAGGCTATAAATTAAATGCGAGTGTCGCGATATTTGTCATCCCGATTATTTTTACTATAAATGACGTCATTACTGAAGTATTTGGAGCAGAAAGAGCCAAAAGCGTGGTGAGATCAGGATTACTCATGATCTTACTCCTTTTTCTCTATTCAGTCCTCGCAGTGGCACTACCACCATCCACTCGATTTATGACGAATGAAAAAGCATATGATACGATCTTCGGATTAACTGCTCGCATCGCAGCAGCGAGTCTTATCTCATTTGCAGTGGCAGACTTTCTGGATATAGCGATATTCGCCAAAATTCGAAAGAAACTAGGAACAAGCAAATTGTGGCTTCGAAATAATGCATCCAACTTCCTAGCCCAGCTCGTCGACACGACGCTTTTTATGTTTCTCGCATTTTATGCATTTAATCTACCATTTGAGGCAAATCTCTCATTTTTAGTAAGTATTATTCTTCCCTACTGGTTGCTTAAATGCTTTATGTCGGTGATCGAAACGCCTCTCGTGTACCTCGGCGTCCGCTGGTTGAAGTCTGAAGCCTAAAGGGAGCAAGACCACTCCTACTCCCTATTTTTAAGTATTATTTCCCTTTCTTTTTTATCTGATTAGCGAGCTTCATTTGAAGCGTATATAGCTCTATGAAACCTGCACTTGCATTTACGTTTAGATCATAGCCTTCTTTATTATTAAAAGAGGCGTGCTCGAGAGCATTTGGCGATTTTAATGCTACGACTGTCGTATTACCTTTAAACAATTTTATCGTAACTTCACCGCTTACGTTCTCATTTACCTCATTATTAAATGCGTTAATCGCCTGCATAACAGGGTCATACCAAAGAGCACCATAGCAAAGATATCCCCACTTCGTATCGAGCATCTCTTTCAGTTCATTTAATACTCTGGTTGATACGTATTTTTCTAAGTTTTTATGTGCTTCTATAATGACGTGTGCTCCTGGATGTTCGTAGACTCCTCGGTTTTTTAACCCCACGAGCCTATCCTCCAAAAGCTGAACCGTACCAACTCCATGTTTTCCAGCAAGCGTATTAAGTGCCAAGATTAATTTAGCGAGACTTAATTTTTTCCCATTTAAAGCCACTGGAATACCCTTGGAGAAAGTAAGCTTAACCGTCTCAGGAATATTCGGCGCATCTTTTGGTAATGAATATGTCGTTAAAAACTTTTCTTCAGGTGCCACAAGTGATGGATCAGTAATTTCTCCACCTTCCCATGTAATTCCCCACATATTAT
>CALRDJ010000006.1 GCA_943354875.1 Candidatus Levybacteria bacterium GW2011_GWA1_37_16
AGATAAAAATGAAGAATATCTCTGAAACTTCTAACGACTACAGGTTACTGAGAATTTACTGCAGGACTAAGTCAAACCACCTAATAATATCCGCATCAGTTACCACACCATCGCCATTTAAATCACACTGCACAGAAGTAATAACCCTATTTTTTTCCTTATTACACATAAATATATCCTTCAAGTCTACTACTCCATTTCTATCTATGTCTCCTCGAGCAGAAGCAGCAGAGGTTGGAATAGGAGTATTCGTCGGCTGCACTCCCGATGACCCACCACAGCTAGTCGAGCATGCCCCTGATTTAATCCTAGCACAGTCACCTGCAGATGCATTCGAAACACCACCATTACACCATCCGTTAATAAGCTGGCCATCAGAACAGGAATTAAGCCCTGATGGGAAAAGAGCTTTTATATCATTTACTCCACCTCTTTGGTTTTTTATACAGCTCACACAAGCATTTCCTGCATCTGGTGCCTGCTGTGCCATAGTACATGAGGGACTTCCTCCACCCCCAGATTTAGCCTGTAATTGGAGACATCTACCTCCACCCTCAAACCCGTAACACCATGCGCTGGTATCTTTCAGGTTCGCAGGTAGCGAATCGTTTTTCGGACAACTATTGTTCCCATTACAAGGATTTCCACACGAGATTGCTTTCCAGACATAGGAAGTATCTGTAACCGTAGTACTTGCACTGGATGGAGTCGTTTGGCTCGGTGCTAAGTCACGACATGCATTACTAGATCCTCCATCACTAATTGTAATAGTTAGTGATTTACTACATTGCGTAGAGGTAATACCGCAATTATTGGTAGCACAGTTTTTCCATTCATGAGTCCATGCGTAAGCGCCTGATCTTGAAAAAGTACACGTAGCTGTGGTATTCCAAAAACCACCAGCATTATCGAAAGAGCAATTTGCTCCAGAAGGAGAGATGGAATCGTGCGGAAAGGTGGAGCCCTGTGACCCATTCACCGTCAAAGAAACAATACCACCTACAGCATTATTCTGAGAAGATACTGACATATTTACCGCATCTCTATTGCATGATGGCGCACCGTTGCCACCCGGTACAGGTGTTGAGGTTGCAATTGCCCCACCATTCCCTCCTCTTGATTGTAACTGCAAACATCTATTTCCAGTCGGAAAAGCATAACACCAAGCACTATTTCTTTTTAAATCTTCTGAAAGCGAATCGTTCTTAGGACAATCCCCATTCGAGCCACACACTCTCCCTCCACAACTAGCCTTCCATGTATACCCACTCATAGGGGTTTCTGGATTATCTCGACACGTATTTCCTCCTCCGCCGTCAGGTGTTGGTGTCGGTGTTGGTGTTGTACCACCACTAGTGGGACACGACACTTGCTGAGAGCAATCAGAAACATACCGACATCCTCCAACTGGATTAAAACCACTTCCACCACTTCCAGAAAAACAAATGGCCTCTCCATCTCGATCCTGTGAATAACTACACGTTAAACGAGCACCACAACTACCATCTCCTTCTCCTGGCGTGGGTGTTGGCGTTGGTACAACTGGTGTTGTAGGAGTGGGCACTTGGGTTGGTTCTGGCTCATCATTAACTCCGGCAATTTGATTAATAGTATTGCTTAAAACTCGCTGAGAAACCAAATTAAAATATGGAATATCTATTGCGTGCATTATACTTGTCTCAGAGGATCTATAAAAATCGGGAATATTACATCCCCTTTTTAAATCGCTAGAAGAAATACCTCTCCAGTTTGGATGACTAATTAAGGCATTAGGATCTCCTGCGTAACAATTTGCAATAACACCACTGGCATTACCTATAGTATTTGAATAGTTGTACTCATCATATAGGCCCATTGAGTGACCAAACTCATGAACAAAAACTTGCTCTTTTGTTCTCCCATTTGTCGCTACAGAGACAACTCCACCAACTCCCCAAGCACCTCCCCCATACCCAGGATCATTAACAAGAACGACTATTTTGTCATATGCTGCCTGCCTGTTATTGGCTTCTTGAATAGATAGGCCTTGATTACATATCATTAGGCGCCCAAGCCCGTCTTGACCTCTTCCACATTGTAAGTCTGCCTCAGTTTCTATACGAGCAAACCAAAACTGTGAAAAACGAGATTGAAAAGGCTCAAATGAAGATAAATGATGCCTCAGCGTCTCAATGTCATTGCGAAATTTACCATAATCACCATTATATCTTTGACTAATAAAAAGAACCCTAACTTGTCTCCCTGACTGCGCCATAACATTTTTAGCAAGTACATTTATGAAACTCTCAGAGAGAGAATCTTTTTCTTCCAAAACTTCAAAATCAATATTATTATGTATTTGCTTTGCCTGTTTGATTTCGATAGAGATAAGAGGTTTTTTATTTGCTTCTATTATACGGACATAGGCCGTTAAAGGATCATACTTAAAGTTAAAAGCTTGAGAAATCACTCCTATTGGATATTCGTGGCGCTGATCACTACCTTCCTCAGGAGGCGCCATTAAAGGCGCTGATGGTTCTGTAAACCCAATCTGCTCGAGCACATTTCCCTTTGCATCAATGGTTTGAATATAATAATCTTTTTCTTCAACCACATATTTTGGTGTATATCCATCTAGTATGCGAAGCGATGAAAAATGAAATTGAGGAGTTGATGTACTATCATAAGAAAGACTAACTTCCAATATCTTACTCGGTGCTTCTATTTGTTTTTTTTCTATAAGTTCCTCAGCACTTTGCCAGACTAAATTTTCTCTTGTATCGACTATTTTTGATTGGGTATTTGATAAAAACCATATTACACTAGGAACAAGAATAATACACACTACTCCTAGAGCTAGCCAACGATTATTTTTTATTTGCAACAGCACATCTTTACCCATCTGCCTCAACCACAAAAAATAGGACATATGCATACAGCATATGATATGAGGAAAAAGATTACAAGATTAGCTAAAACCAGCTTTTTTTCGATTTAGAAGAATCAAACTCTTCTAAGAGTTTTTTCTGTGCGACGGTCAGGCTTTTCGGAATTACGACTTTAAATTTTACATAATGATTTCCTTTTCCGCCTCCTCGCAGGGAGACTATTCCTTTTCCCTGAAGTCGAAATACGGTTTCTGGCTGAGTACCTGCTGGCACTTTCAGCTTTACTACTCCGTCCACTGTTTTTACATCGATCGTATCACCCAATGCTGCGAGCGTAAATGGAATTTCTATTTCAGAGATTACATCTGCGCCCTCTCTTTTGAACGTTTTATGCGGCGCTACACTCAGCACCACGTCATATTCTTTAAATCGTATTCGGGCACCATCATCTACTCCTGCCGGAATTTTTATCGTCTGAGATTTCTCATCGATAGTCACTTTCTTCTCAGCACCCTTCACTGCGTCCATAAAATCGATGGTGAGCGAATATACGGGACGTCTTTGTGCGCGAGCACCCCCAAATGGATTACCAGCTCCGCCACCAAAAAACTGCTCGAAAATATCAAACGGGTCAGAAGATCCGCCAAAGTCTCCACCATTTGAAGTACTATAACTATAAGAGAATGGCCCCTGTTGTCCACCAAATCCACCAGAGAATGGATTTCCGCCTCCAAATCCCTGCCCAGCTCCGCTGGACTCAAACCCTGCATGGCCTACCTGATCATACGTCTGACGTTTTTGGGTGTCCGACAATACTTCATATGCTTTCGTCACTTCCTTAAATTTATCTGAGGCATCCTTCGCTTTATTTCGATCAGGATGATACTGAAGCGCTAATTTCCGATACGCCTTCTTTATCTCGTCTGCAGACGCAGTTTTCCCAACTCCGAGTAATGAATAGTAATCTTTACTTGCCATATGTTCTTCCTTCTCCTATTTCCCACACAGCTCGCTCCATAGCGCCTTTAGCAAAGGCTCCCAGGAACTTATGTCCATTTGTTATTTTAATCGCTGACTTATCATTAAACAATGAGAAGAAAACTCGCCTCAGTCGAACAACCGGTGAAACCGAAGCTTCAGGATTTTTTCCCTCAGGCTCTATTACACGAGTAGTCCTCGCAGCGATCGCACTAAAAAAATCTTTTTCGGGATCATCAGTTTCTCGAGGAAATACAGTCGTAAATGATCTGCCGATATTTCCCAGATGATCATCACTACTACCGGTTACTGCTGCGCCAATTTCACTCGCTATCGCTCCTGCTTTTCTTAGATTTCTCGCTGATAACATCGGATGTCCAGCCTCGATAAAATCGATATGCATACCCTTATCTGTTATTCTTCGAGCCTCCTGCACCGAAGCCGAACCAGGAGGAAGAAAAAATCCGAGGTGGGCCAGTCCGACTACAAGCCCCTCCCCATTTGCCTGCTTCACTACTTCAGTCATAGGAGTGGCTATCTTAAACTCTACCGGTTTTATTCCTGTGGGTGCGTATACCAATACATGACCTTCTCGGGAAGATACCTCAACCCCTCGAAGATATGACGTGTCATCAGATGGTGTGTGCTCCTGCGCCCACACGTCGTGATCAGTCCTCCCATATAGACCAAGACGAGCATTTTTAGCCAGAATAGCCTGCTCTTCCCACGTTTTTATCCCGTCACTTCTGACAGAATGCGTGTGAGGATCTGCTCTCCACATTCTTTTTTCTGCTATATCTCCTGCCATAATTTCCTCCTGTTTTACCAAAAAGCCTCGCTCCGCGAGGCAATGTCTACACACTACTCCCTATATGCTACCCCCTACTCAACCACTTCGCCTTCTTGCGCTTTATTTTCTTTTTTCTCTTCTGCTCCTTCTGATTCCTTTGTCTCCCCTGTCTCCTGTGGATCTTCTGGGTCAGCCACGTTTGACGCGGTAGCTTCCTGGTTCTTACTCATCGCTTCTCCAATTTTTTGTAAAGACTCTGATAATTCTTTCGTTTTTGTCTCTAATTCTTCCTTAGTGCCAGTATCTAAGATGTCTTTCAGGGCTGAAATCTTCTCTTCTATTTCTTTTTTTAAATCCTCTGCCACTTTATCCCCTGCGTCTTTTAGCGCTTTTTCTGATGTGAAAATAAGAGAGTCTGCTTGATTTCGAGCTTCTACTCCTGCTTTCTTTTCTTCGTCTTCCTTCGCGTGCTCCTCCGCTTCTTTCGTCATCTTCTCGACTTCTTCTTTTGAAAGACCGGTCGATCCGGTAATCGTAATTTTCTGTTCTTTTCCGCTCGCTTTATCCTTCGCACTGACATGGAGAATTCCACTCGCATCGATATCGAACGTTACTTCTACCTGAGGCATTCCTCGTGGAGCTGGAGGAATACCATCGAGCGCAAAACGACCAAGAGATTTATTATCTGAAGCCATGGGTCGCTCTCCTTGGAGTACGTTAATTTCCACCTGTGTTTGATTATCTGCAGCAGTTGAAAACACTTGAGACTTAGAAGTCGGAATGGTCGAATTTCTCGGAATAAGTGGGGTCGATACGGAGCCGAGTGTTTCGAGTCCCAGTGTCAACGGCGTAACATCGAGGAGCAATACATCTTTCACTTCTCCACCGAGAACCCCTCCCTGCACAGCTGCACCGATAGCCACCACTTCGTCTGGATTGACTGACTTATTTGGCTCTTTACCAAAGAACTTCGTAACCGTTTCGACAATCTTAGGCATTCTCGTCATGCCACCGACGAGTACTACTTCATCTATCTCAGATGCTTTCATCTTCGCATCATCCAGAGCTTGCTGAACTGGCTTAATCGTTTTCTGGACCAGATCATCAACCAACTGCTCTAGTTTTGCTCGGGTCAACGCTACAGTCAAGTGCAATGGACCGTCTTTTCCTTGGGTTATAAACGGCTGATTTATCTGCGCCTCTTGTGACGTAGAAAGTTCAATCTTAGCTTTTTCTGCAGATTCCTTTAATCTCTGAAGCGCCTGAGAATCTTTTCGGAGATCTACGTTATTTTCTTTCTTAAATTCATCAGCTAAGAAGTTTATGATTACCTGGTCAAAATCATCACCACCGAGATGTGTGTCGCCATTTGTAGATTTTACTTCATATACACCCTCACCAAGCTCGAGAATGGAGATATCAAAGGTTCCTCCTCCGAGGTCATACACAGCAATTGTGTGAGCGTTTTTCTTATCAAGTCCATAAGCCAAAGCTGCTGCAGTCGGTTCATTTATAATACGGAGTACTTCGAGGCCCGCGATTTCTCCGGCCTGCATGGTAGCCTGACGCTGTGAATCGTCAAAGTATGCAGGAACAGTGATAACCGCTTGGGTTATTTTCCCACCCAGATATGCTTCGGCATCTGCTTTTATTTTCTGCAGAATAGTTGCTGAAACTTCCTGAGGCGTATAGGTTTTTCCATCTACTTCGACCACTGCCATTCCATCACGACCAGATTTAACGGTATATGGCAAAAGCTTCATATCGCGCTGCACAGAAGGATCAGTAAACTTTCGACCCATAAGGCGCTTCACCGAATAGATAGTCTCTTTCGACTTTAATACCATCTGACGCTTCGCCACATCACCGACGACATGGGATTTCGGATCAACCACTGATGGTATTACGTTACGACCCTCTGCAGAATGGATTACCTTTGGTGCTCCACCCTCCATGACCGCTACCGCTGAATTTGTCGTTCCTAAATCTATTCCTATAATCTTAGCCATATATTCCTTTCAGTTTAATTGAAAATTAAAAATGCAAAATTTAAAATAATGGTACTTTTATTTTACACTTTTCACTTTTAACTTTGAACTTTCTTTCCAACTATTACCCCTGCTGGTCTTAGTATTTTATCATATAACATAAACCCTGCGCGCGTCTCCTGCAGCACCTTATCATTTTCTCCCTCTTCTGCGCTCACGACCTCCATAAGACTTGGATCAAAAGATTTGTTTTTCGTATCAATCCGTATAACCCCTTCCGCCTTCAACGTGTCTAAGAATTGACTTATAGAAAGCTTCAATCCCTGATCATCGACATGACGCGCTGCCATCATGAGCGTATCAAGCACTGGAAGAAGCTGGAGCAAGAGTTGCTTATTCGCTGAAAGTATTATCTCTCGACGCTCTCCTGCTATACGCTTTTCCAAGTTTTGATAATCTGCCAATGTGCGTCTTATCTGGTCCTGTAACGCTTTTGCCTCCTCGCCACATTTACAATTTTCGCATATACAAGAATCGTCCTGCTTTACCTGCTTACCATCAGGCATGGCTTCTTCTGTTTTGGTATCTTTTTCATCAGTATCGTTTTTATGTGTCATGTTTTTATTTAGAAGCTAGCATCTAGTTGCTAGCTTCTAGGTTTACCAACCTTTTGCTATTTCCTCGATAAGCCCTCCGAAGTATCGAACAGTCGGCACTACATTAGTGTAATTCAAACGTACCGGTCCGATAACTCCGATTTGCCCACCACTATGAAGTGGCGTTTTATAATTCGTAAATACAAATCCATATTCATGAGATAACTTCGGACCGAAATCTTCACCGAGCATGATATGAATATCCTCTTCTCCTACAGACTGGGCGAAAATCTCACGAAAGAGATCAAATTCGTCTACCAAGCCAAGTAAATTTTTCGTGATATCGATATCATAAAATTCCGGCATATCGAGGATATTTGCATATCCTGAGCAGTATATATCTCCCTCGTCAGTGGTGATGACTGCCATGGCTTTTGTTTTTTCTGCTAATCTTTTCGTCACTTCCTTCAAAAACCTCTGATCTCTTTCGCGGTAATCCCAGAGTTTTTCTTTTACGGCTACTTCTTCTGCCACAGACAGCTCTTTTTCTTTCATCAGCTGGGTTACATAAAATTTCATACCAAGTGGGGTAGGAATACGTCCGGCTGAAGTGTGAGGCTTCTGGAGATAACCCAGCTCTGTGAGACGAACCATTTCATTTCTGATGGTAGCTGGAGATGCTGAGACACTGTGCTTTTTTTCAAGGGTTTCTGAACCGACTGGATTTGCGGTTTCGATATATTCCTCTATAAGAGATTTGAGGATGTCTATTTGTCGTTGCGTTAAGTCATGCATACGCTAAAACTGTTATTAGCACTAATATAGCACGATTGCTAATTCTTGTCAAGAGAGAAAATCACTTTCATTATAATCTAAGAGGAAAAATAGAGCTTTTTAATGAAGAACTTAGTGGACAAATACAACTGTACCATCGCTACCAGCGCTCTTACGCCCTGCTAATGTGACTTGCTCACCCTCTCGCAAAGCATTTCCAGCTGACACTGCTTTTACTCCTAAAAACCTCGCTCTTATATCTTCTGCTCCTACTTGCACTACGACGTCTCTGCTAATCGTATGTCTTCCTCTGACACCTACTCCTATTTCGACTACGCGTCCTCCAAAACTTGGTCGGTGTAATTCTGTCATATTAAATATGTATAATACTATTTATACCGTTTTGCAAGTGGTAAAATAAATTCATGCGTCAGCCGAAACGAAACATCCTTCATCTCATCCTCGGCGTTGTATTCATCATAGTTTCTGCCTATTTCATATTTTTTTTCCCACCGAATTGGAAATTTGATATTTTGAATTGGAAATTAGAAATTCTGTATCTTTTCTTTATCTCTCTCTTTTTATCCATATATTTTATCTGTACTTTTTTACTGAACAACAGTCGTCGCGGATTATTTCTGAGCTCAGTAGCGGTGATCTACTTACTCTTACGACTCCTGCATCTCACCCAGCCTTTCTTCATAATTCTCTTGCTCGTATTTTTCGCGATCCTCGAACTAGCATTTTCGAAAAAGAGTTAATTTGTCGAAAGATCGATCGTCTGCTAGAATCAGTACATCAATATGAGTAAGTTTTATATAACAAATGCCATTCCCTATGTAAACGCGAAACCGCATATCGGTCATGCGCTTGAATTCATTCAGTCTGATGTAATCGCCAGATTTCATCGATTACTTGGTGACAAAACAATTCTTCTGTGCGGGGGGGATGAAAATGCGATAAAAAATGTCCAAGCTGCAGAAAAAGCAGAACAACCGATCCAGGAATTTATCGATGAAAATACCCAATTGTTTTCAGAAGTAGCTAAAAACCTTCATGTTCAGTTTGACGTATTCCAAAAAGGAAGCGATGAAAAACACCACTTAGCATCCCAAAAACTCTGGAAGCTATGTGATAAAAATAGCGACATTTATAAAAAATCTTACACTGGATTTTATTGCGTCGGGTGCGAACAGTTTTACGAAAAAGAAGAACTAGACAAAGCAGGTGAATGCTTCGAACATCCAGGACGAAAACTCGATGAGGTTTCCGAAGAAAACTATTTTTTCAAATTATCTCACTATACCGACCAGATAATTAAACTGATTGAAAGCGATGAATTAAAAATTGTTCCTATCGTTCGAAAAAACGAAGCACTCGCATTTCTAAAAAGAGGGCTGAAAGATATCAGTATTTCCAGAAGCAATGAACGCGCGAAAAACTGGGGAGTTTCAGTTCCCGGTGACGAAACACAAAAAATGTATGTGTGGTTTGACGCATTAAATATTTATCAATCAGGCGTGGGTTTTGGTTTCGATGAAAATCAATATAACGCATGGTGGCCAGCCGATATCCACGTGATCGGGAAAGGAATTCTTAGATTTCATGCCATCTATTGGATCGCATTTCTACTTTCGGCCAAACTCGCATTACCCAAATCTATTTTCGTCCACGAATACATCACAGTAAACGGTCAAAAGATGTCAAAGACCCTAGGAAACGTTATAGATCCAAACGAACTAATCTCCACCTATGGCGCTGAGGCACTTCGCTATTTCATGCTTGCCAAACTATCTCCTTTTTCTGATGGTGATTTTTCAGAAAGTAAATTAAAAGAAACGTATAACTCAGATCTGGCAAATGGCCTCGGAAATCTTATAGCCAGAATTGCAAAACTCTGTGAAAAAGTTGCATTAAACATACAACCGATAAGCCAACCCCTGGATGAAGCTGTAGTTACAAAATTAAACGAATATAAATTCAATGAGGCTCTCAATATAGTGTGGGATAAGATTTCTCGCTTGGACAAACATATTAACGAGAAGAAACCATGGACACTAGAGGGAGATGACTTGAACACTTTTCTCCAAGAAGCAAGCACAGATATTATTTCTATAGCCTCCAATTTACAACCATTTCTACCCGAAACCGCAGAGAAAATTCTGACTCAATTTAGTGGATCTATCAAGTCAGCTCCCTCTCTGTTTCCTCGAATCCAGTAATTCTTTTTCCAGTCTTGTATACTAATTGCATGGTTGATGTGCATTGTCATCTGAACTTCAAGTCGTTTTCCGAAGATTATGACGAAATTATAAAGCGGGCAGAAAAAGCAGGAGTTACCACTATTATAAATACAGGCACGCAAATAAGCTCGAGTACCAGAGCTGTCGAACTCGCGAGTGAATATGAAAACTTGTATGCCATCGTCGGTGTTCATCCGCATCATGCAGATAAACTAGAAGACGGATGGATAGAGGAATTGGAAAAACTCACCAAACAGCCAAAAGTAGTCGGAATAGGTGAGTGCGGGATGGATTTTTATGCCTATGCATCCAATGGCATCGTAGACCCGAAATTACAAACAGAAGCGTTTGAGGCTCAGATTGAACTCGCTCACCGTGCGGATCTACCACTCCAGATTCATAATCGCCAAGCAGGAAAAAAAGTTATAGAAATTCTAAAACACCACAAAAATAGTCTTAAAACTGGCATTCCAGGTATGTTTCATTGCTTTGCCGGTAACTTCGATTTCCTAGATGCAGCGCTTGATTTAGGCTTCTACATAGGCTTCGATGGGAATACTACCTATGACGGCCTGGCCAAGGAAGAGGATACTGATCTAAAAGACATAGCAAGGCGCACGCCCCTGGAACGAATAGTTATAGAAACTGATAGTCCATATCTTCCTCCAGAACCACACAGACGTAGCCGAAATGAGCCTAGCTATGCTATAATTACTGCGGAATTTATAGCTCAATTGAAAAACGTTTCTTTTGAAGATTTCGATCTCGTAACAACCGAAAACGCCAGAGCAATATTTCAATTAGACGCTAGACCCTAAACCCTATACGCTAACATATATGACTAACTTTTTTGACCACGTTTTTACGAGATACCCTATTAAAACGAGACGGGCACTCGAAATGCTTCCTGGTCTCTTCTCATGGACACTTATTTCCTCACCCATCTGGGGATCATGGTTTTTTCCAAGTCCTATGGCCTATTTCATTCTTTTTTTCGATGTCTATTGGTTCTATAAATCTTTTACACTTGTAATCACCTCCTATATCGCCTCGAAAAAAATCCGCTTAGCTGAACAACAAGACTGGTATGGACTCACGAAAAATCTTCCCCATGCTAAAGACATGCATCATATTATCGTCATCCCAAATTACAAAGAGTCTGTTTCCAAAATGAAAGAGTCTATTCAATCCATGGCAAATCAAACATTTCCCACAAGACAACTCCACGTAGTACTCGCCATGGAGGAACGAGAATCAGATGCGCCAGAAAAAGCCCAAGCTCTTATCAAGGAATTTAAGAAGACATTTGGCAGCATCTTTGCTACCTACCATCCTGACATTCCGGGCGAAGTAAAAGGCAAATCGTCGAATGAATCGTTTGGCGGAAAAGTAGCATACGAAAAACTAGTAATCGGAAAAATTATCGACATCGATTATGCGACTATTTCTTCTGTAGACGCTGACTCTATATTTGATAAAAGTTATTTTTCCTATCTTTCATTTAAATTCTTAACCGACAAAAATCCATATAATAAATTCTGGCAATCAGCAAACGTCCACTACAATAACTTCTGGGATGTTCCGGCTCCGGTCAGAGTTCTTTCATTCTTCGGAAACCTGTGGCGAACAGCAGTACTAGTTCAAAAAGATAGACTCATCGCTAACTCAACCTACTCTTTGTCACTAAAACTTCTCGTCGACATAGGATTCTGGGATACTGATGTTATTCCTGAGGACTATAGAATATTTTTCAAGGCATTCTATAAAAAACAAGGAAATGTTTTTTCTGAACCAATATTTTTGAAAACCTCTATGGATGCACCACTTTCTAGTAGCTACTGGAAAACGTTAAAAAATAAATATAATCAAGAACTCAGGTGGTCATGGGGTGTTTCTGACGATCCATTATTTATCAAATGGTGGTTCACCGTTCCAGGCGTTCCGTTCATAAGAAAAACCACCATGCTCGTGAATGTTCTCATGGAACATTTCCTCTGGCCAGTTAATTGGTTTATCATAACTATCGCAGCAAATGTCATGCCATTCATAAACCCAGAATTTACTCGTACAACGATCGGCTATAACCTCCCAAAACTTGCTGGCTTCATCCTTACCTCCTGCTTATTTGCTATGCTTGCCATGATCATCATAGATTTTAAAAATCGCCATAGAAACACACCCATATCTAAGACGAAACAACTCTTATTCCCCTTAGAATTTGTTCTTCTACCGGTAGTAGGATTTTTTCTTTCGACTCTTCCGGCGCTCATATCTCACACCCAGCTTATGCTTGGAAAACGCATGGAATATAAGGTGACTGAAAAGCTTTAGTACATATGAAGTTTCTAGCAAAACTTGAAAAAGGCAGGGATATATGGATTCTCATATGGTCCTGCGTATTATTTTTTCTTCTGAGACTCCCCTCTTTATTTGAACCAAGATGGTATGGAGATGAAGGAATTTATCAGGTCATTGGTCTCGCACTTCGAGACGGAGGACTACTTTACAGAGACACCTACGATAACAAGCCTCCTCTTTTATATCTTATATACGCACTCGGCAACGCCGATCAATTCTGGATCCGCTTGATGTCTTTGATTGTGGGAATACTAACCATAGTCACACTTCTTTTCCTCGCTAAAAAATTATTTATAAACAATAAAGCGGTCTATGTAAGTGTGTTTTTCTTCTCAATCACGTTCGGAGTTCCGTACTTCGAAGGAAACATAGCAAATGCAGAAAATTTCATGCTCCTCCCTATTCTATTAGCAGGATATTTCGTGTTTGAATACGAAGCGAAACACACCAGGTTCTTATTTCTCGCAGGAACTCTTCTATCCCTAGCATTTCTTATAAAAATTGTCGGATTATTTGACGCTGTAGCATTTGGCGTATTCCTCGTGATACAGAATTACACATCACTGAGGAATGTCGTTCAGACAGAACTAAAACGATTATTTCCACTCATAATTGGCTTCCTCATCCCCATTTTTTTAACCGGTGCATTTTTCTATTTTCATGGAGCGCTCTCATTATTTATCAGTGCTGCATTTCAGCAAAACGTAGGATATGTAGGATATGGGAATACATTTATAATTCCTCAGGGACTACTCATCCTAAAACTAGTAGCTCTTGGCGCAACATGTTTCTATCTTTTTATAAAACGACGCTCTATAAGTCCTGCATTTATGTTCATCCTCTTGTGGCTCATGTTTTCACTTTTTAATGCATATTTTTCCGGAAGACCATATACTCACTATCTTCTCGTACTACTTCCCAGTTTTTCACTTCTCATCGGTACGCTTTTTGAAACTGCAAAAAAAAGAACTGTTCAGATCATTCTCGTCATAGGCATCTCCCTGTTAGTCTATAAATCTTTCGATCTCTACACAAAAACTCCTCAGTATTATGGTAATTTTCTTTCATTTATGACTGGTGGCAAAAGCCTGTCTGACTATCGTGGTTTTTTCGATAAACGAACGCCAATGGACTACGATCTAACCAGATATCTAAAAGAGCATATGGAGAAAAACGATCGGATATTTCTCTGGGGAAACAGCGCGCAGGTATACGCATTAGTCAAAACTCCTCCTCCTGGGAGATACGCCGTGGCATACCATATTCTATGGTCTGAAGCTGCCATACGAGAAACTACTGCTGACCTTAAGCTCATAAAACCTCGATTTATAATTCTCACTTCAGTCCAACCATTCCCATTTAATCTCAATGGATATGCGTATACATACACGATCGGAGATATGAATATTTATGAAAAAATTCGTTAATACGCTACAATCAGATAAAATAATCTATCGAAGCAGTCTCGTAGCGGGAATCTTTACTATCTTCGCGCTCACTGTCGGTGGAGCCACATATTTCTTTCTTCCTCCTGTTATTCCCCTTTTCAATCAAATGCCGTGGGGAGAGGGAAGACTTGGCATCCGAGAGGCAATATTTATACCAGGAGTTCTTAGCATTGCTGTGTACATAATCAACCTATTTTTGTCTATAACCGCTTATGATAAAATGCCACTGGCATCTCGCATCATAGCTGTTACCACAATTTTCATTTCTATATTTGCATTTCTACTCACCCTAAGAACAGCATTGCTGGTCATATAGTATGATATTACATTTATTATTCTTTTCTTTTATAGCTACTGTTATTAGTACTCCAATTTGTCTTTTTTTTCTAAAAAAGTATCGCATCATTGATGACCCTAAGTCTCACAAGCATCCTGGAATTATTCATAAGATACCCATCCCGAGAGGCGGTGGCGTTCCATTATTCCTAGGCATTCTTATTCCTGGACTTATATTTCTCCCACTCACTAAAATAACCATAGCTCTGTATGTAGCTGGTGTCATCGCTGTAGCTATTGGCGTATTAGATGATAAAAAGGATGTCTCGCCATATATTCGATTCCTTGTTAATATCGTAGTCGCTGGTATTGTGGTAGGAAGTGGCGTAGGAGTTCCCTTTATTACCAATCCGCTCGGGGGAATTCTACATCTAGATATGCCTACAATTTCTTTTGACTTCTTTGGCCATCATTCTTTCATGCCACTTTCAGATTTAGTAGCGCTTATTTGGATCGTATGGGTTATGAATATGCTGAACTGGAGTAAGGGTGTCGACGGACAGATGCCAGGAATCGTAGCCATATCGGCAATTGCCATTGGCGTACTCAGCTTGAGATTTTCAGTCACTGACGATCACACGCTACTAGCGGCTCAACTCTCATTCATGATAGCTGGAAGCGCACTTGGCTTTCTCTTATTTAATTTTTATCCTGCAAAGATTTTCCCAGGATATAGTGCTACTGCTATCTATCTCTTTCTAAGTGTCGTCTCTATTCTTTCTGGTGCCAAATTGGCTACTGCAATTTTGGTCATGGGGGTTCCCATGGTCGACGGCGTCTTTACCGTAGTCCGCCGAATAGTATCTGGCAAATCACCATTTTGGCACGACAGGAAGCACCTTCATCATCTCCTGCTAAAACTAGGACTTTCTCAACGCCAAATAGCCTTGTGTTACTGGACTTTTTCTGCCATATTGGGGGTAATTGCATTAAATCTCACAAGCGAAGGCAAATTATTTGCACTTATTGTATTATTAACATTAGTTGGCGGGGCTCTTATTTTTCTCCATTTAGGAATGGAATATTATGAAAATAAAGATTCTGTATGACATCTTCCGCCTTCTTCGACCAAGACAGTGGATTAAAAATCTAGCGATTTTTGCTACTGTTACATTTACCGGCCAGCTATTTGAGCCAGATACATTCGAAAAAGTATTTCTCGGATTTTTAGTTTTCTGCTCACTTTCTTCTGCTATTTATGTCGTAAACGACATAATCGACCGAGATAAAGACAAGAAACATCCTTTCAAGCGCTTCCGGCCTATACCGAGCGGCGACGTCTCAGTCTTTCTCGCAGTCATTATCGCATTCGTACTTACAGTAGGATCATTTATCGTAGGGTCTATGGTTACGCCAGCATTCCTACTTCTACTACTGGTCTATTTCATCCTCCAAATACTCTACTCCATGTTTTTCAAAAACATCGCAGTAGCAGATATTATGGCTATCGCCGCAGGATATATCCTGCGAGTATACGCAGGAGAATTTGCCACGGGACTTCATATCTCTGTATGGCTACTTTTAACTACCATTTCGTTATCATTATTTCTAGCTATCGGAAAGCGCCGCTCGGAACTAACACTTATTTCGAAATATCCGCCTGCTCAAATAAAAATGGTCCGCGCCTCACTTTCTCACTATTCAGAAAGGCTTTTAGATGTATATGCATCAATTTTTGCCACTTCTACATTTATCAGCTACTCTCTTTTTACTTTTCTAGAAAACCCTGCTGGATTCAAACTCAGTCTTAGCATTCTCATGCCAGAATTCTTCCCAGATTTTTTTCAAAGAAAATGGCTTATGATAACTATCTTTCCCGTCGTATACGGACTCATGCGATACCTTCAAGATATTTACGAAAAACACGAAGGAGAAAGTCCTGACAAAGTACTACTCTCTGACAAACCACTTCTGGCAACTGTATGTCTTTGGATTATCATGGTGCTCGTTATCATCTACGTCGTCGGATAGCTATGATAACTTTTTACCTAATCCGCCACGGCGCGAAAGAACAAATCCACGGAGATCCGACCTTAACTGAAGTCGGAATAAAACAAGCAGAGATTACAGGTACATATTTATCAGATAAAAATATAAACCTTATTATCTCGAGTCCTTTGAAAAGGACTCTCCAAACAGCCTCTCTCATAAACGAGAGACTACAGGTGCCCCTCTCTACAGATACTAGGCTCACGGAGCGAATGAATTGGGGAGATAAAAAAGATGAAACATTTGCGGAATTTATAGAAGAATGGCAAAAGACTGACTCAGATAGGAATTATAAACCCTCTCATGTCAAATCATCATCTGAAAACGGAAATGGATTACGATCACTTGTGGACGAACTATCACTAAAAAACGAGAGTGCGACTATTCTTATAGTAACTCATGGGGGAACTATTGGAGACTTCTTGCGAAACGAATTTAACGAAAATGAATTAGAGCTGGCTGTAAATTCAAAGTTTCAAACCCGCTATGTAGATATTTCAGAATGTTCGATAACAATTGTGGAAAAGGAGAAAAATAAATATCGACTAAAAGAATTTGGGTCAACTCACCATCTTCCTACACCTATTACCTAGGCTTATTTCTTCCCATACTGACTACTAATCCATCCAAGTTTTCCATCAGCGAGCTTTATCTGATACCAATCAGGCTGTTCAGAAACAAGCTCAAATAATGCACCTGGTAAAACACGAGTGACTTCTGCTGCGGAAACTGATGGATCTGTACGAACGCGCAGGAATCCAGTCGGCGTTTCGAGTATCGTAACTTTTACGACCGGCGCTGCGGAGAGAGAAGCAGTAGGAACCACAGGAGCTAAGACTTGAGGATTTATAGCCAGAAAAACGGTAGCAGTCAGCTTATATCCTGCCACTGTTTTTATCCGTACTATTTTTTCTCGATATCCATCTTTATTAAATCTCACTTCGTGATCTGACTCAGTAACATTTTTTAAAAGTAGTGGGGTATTCCCGCTTTCAGAATTATCGAGCGAAACTGTTGTCTTATCGGGAGATGAAAGCACCAGTAGTTGCACTACTTTTTTTTCATCAATGGGAGAAAGCGTTATAATACTTCCTTCTGAATCCACTCCTTTTCCAAATGTTCTATCGACTACTGTCAGAACAGACTTATTCACCGGTATTTTCTGCTCAAACGCTGAATATCCATCTTCCACAGGAGCTATACGGATCGTATACTCTCCTACGCTTAACATGTCTTTAATTTCACATTTACAAATCGGTGTTTGACCGATAAGCTGACCATTTAGATATACGTTACTTTTCGGATTTGCAGTTACTTGGATCGCACCTTTACCACCATTCTTACCTAAAAAATATACTACCCCTACGAAAACTATAATAGCGAGGATGAGTGGAATACCGAAAAATAAAACTCTACGCATAGAAGATTTCTACTATACCAAAAATGCCTTTTATTTACAATTCGCATTCATACTATGCAAGCTTCGAACGCAGCGCGTTAAAAGTTCGAACGAGGGATGTCAGGGGAAACCGGACTGATTCCGATGGAGTCGGAAGAATGTCCGAAGGGGTGTTATAACCCGACTAGCCTGAGTGCGAACTTAGCGACCGTTCATTAGCTTGCGAGTTTTGCCATACTTTTGCGGAAAAAGTATGAAAGACAGTAGGAGATCCTGAAACAAGTTCAGGATGACAGAGGGTTAATAATCCATTCCACCCATGCCTGGCATACCGCCGCCTGGAGCAGAGGGACCTTTTGGCTCTGGAATATCGGTTATAAGTGCTTCTGTGGTTAACACCATCATGCCAACGCTCGCAGCATTCTGAACAGCAGACCTGGTCACCTTCGCTGGATCTACAATTCCCGCTGCAACCATAGAACCAAATTCCATCGTCATTACGTTAAATCCATAATCATCTGATTTAGAAGCTTCAACTGTCTTAACTATCCATCCTTCATCAGCTCCCGCGTTTTTTACAATCCATTTCATGGGCTCTGATAATGCATCAAATAAGATATCTACGCCAGACTTTTCATCTGCATGAACTAATGACTCTCGTAACTTTGGCAATACTTTTCTCGCACGAAGAAGTGCTGCTCCTCCTCCAGGAACTATTCCTTCTTCCAACGCTGCTTTCGTAGCTGCAACGGCATCGATAACCCGTTCTTTCTTTTCTTTTAGCTCTACTTCTGTTGCTGCTCCGACACTTATTACGGCAACACCACCAGCTAGCTTTGCTAGTCTTTCCTGTAGTTTTTCTTTATCAAATTCAGAATTAGATTGACTTATTTCTCTTTTTAATGCCTCTATTCGTGCTTTTACTGCTGTTTTAACGCCTTTTCCGCCAATTATTTGAGTAGATTCATTCGTAGCTAAAACCCTATCTGCCTGGCCACAATCCTCGACCGTAACACTATCAAGCTTTCGACCCATGTCTTCTGAAATAACCTTTCCACCAGTTAAGATAGCTATATCTTCAAGCATTGCCTTTCTTCTGTCGCCAAATCCAGGAGCTTTTACTGCGAGCACGTTAAATGATCCCCGTAGTTTATTTACCACCAGCGCTGCAAGCGCCTGTCCCTCTATATCGTCTGCGATGATGACCAGGTTTTTGGAAACTTTTATGAAGTTCTCGAGGAAGGGCAATAATTCATCAAGCGTGGAGATCTTTTTATCAGTAATAAGAATGTATGGATTTTCAATTTCTGCTTCCATTTTCTCTGAATTACTTACGAAATATGCAGATGCATATCCTTTATCAAATTCCATACCATCTTTATAATCTATAGACACTTCGAGTCCTCGTCCTTCTTCTACAGTTACTATGCCATCTTTTCCAACTCTGTTCAGTGCTTCTGCAATTTTCTGACCTATTTCTTCGTTTTGTGCTGAAATAGTTGCTACTTTTGCTACGTCTGCATCTCTTACTGGCTTTGCAATCTTCCCGATTTCAGCAATGACTGCTGCTACTGCTTTTTCCATGCCCACCTTAAGTATCATGGGATTTGCACCAGCAGTAACCTGTCTAAAACCTGCATTTATAATTGACTGAGCAAGTAGCGTAGCAGTGGTTGTGCCATCTCCGGCTACATCATTAGTTTTACTAGCTGCTTCTTTCACTAGCTGTGCACCCATATTTTCAAATGGATCTTCGAGCTGAATTTCTTTCGCCACAGAAACACCATCATGTAAAACTGCTGGCGCTCCCCATTTTTTATCAATTGCGACATTCCGTCCCTTCGGACCAAGAGTAGTTACTACAGCTTTGGCTAACTTATTAACTCCTGCTATTAATGACTGTCGTGCTTCGTCTGAAAATTTTATTTGTTTTGCCATAGTAAATTTCTTTCAATCGTTAGTTGGTTAGTTAGCTATTCATTCGCTAGTCCTAACTCTGAACTATGAACGAACTAATCCGCCTTACCCAACTATCGCGAGAATGTCTGTTTGTTTTACGAGCTTCCATTCTTCGTTTTCCACTTTCACTTCATTTCCACCCCATTTGGTGTGCATAACAGTATCTCCAATTTTCACTACCATAGGTTTTAACTCTCCCTTTGGCGTCATTTCTCCGGCTCCAATAGCCATGACGGTACCGGTCTGAGGTTTTTCTTTGGCAGTTTCTGGAAGAAGGATTCCGCTCGCAGTTTTCTCTTCTGCCTGTAATGGCTTTACGAGTACGTAATCAAATAGTGGCTTAATGTTTATTTTAGTCTTCATAGCTGAGTGGGACAGAAAGGTCTTTTAAGAAATGTCACTTACGAGAAGTGACTGCTAATTTATACACTACGTCAAAAATTTTGTCAAGCCCTGACTTGACATTATCTTCATATCTCCTATACGATAAATTCAGTGCCTTTTAAAAATCGATGAAGGTACTCTATTATGTTTAGCGGAAAAAAATTAATTTTACTCGGTACCATGGTGGTACTTTTACTGGCAATTCCTCTTACCGTATACTATTCCCAGCAGCAGCAAGATACTCGCTCCCGCGCCACCGCTGCCACTACGATTTCTCTCTGTGCGACAAGCCTTACACCATCTACCAACTGCACTGCAACCATCTCAACTCAAGCAGGTCAACCATTTGGACTAGATGTCATGATGAATCCCGGAAGTAATACCGTAACCTTTCTAAAACTCATTATCACGTATGACCCTACGCTTCTTGCCACAGCGAGCGCACAGGCGCTTGTGCCCAATAGTGCCGCAGTTAGCTCATTTGGAAGTCCAGTATTCACTCCTGGCACTATCACCGTAAGCTTTGGTATCGTAGCTAATCCTGCTGAAGTCAATCCAAATCTGGCTATACAAACGGGTACAAAAATTGCCACTATTAACTTTACTGGGCTCGCTGTCACGCCTGGAACGAAAGTCGATTTTGGCGCTACGGCACAGGCATTATCCTCTAGCACTGCTGACGGACAAGGAGAAAATGTATTAGCGAGTAAAAATCCTGCGACGATCACCATTACTGCAAGCACAATACCAACAGTCACTCCCACGTCTGGTGCTCAAGCAGCTAATCAACCACCTGTCTGTACTGCGCTGAATATGGATCGTGCAAATTCAGGTACCGCTCCATACTCGCTTACATTTACCGCTGTGGGAAGTGATAAAGATGGTAATATCCAAAAAATTACGTTTAACTTTGGCGATGGCCCAGTACAAGATCTCACCCAAGCAGGGGGAATCGGCACTAACTCAGTTAGCTCGCAAGTTGCTCATACCTACAGCAATCCAGGAACATATTCTGCATCCGCAGTACTCACCGATAATCAAAGCGCAGTGAGTAGTTCGTCAGCATGTCTCCAGACCATTACGGTAGCTAAAGGTACGACTGGAGGAGGCACCAATGCATCAGGAAGCGCAGGGCCTATCGTCACTGCTGCCACTCCCACTCCCACACCCGCTATCCTTGTTGCTAAGCCAACCATAGATAAACCTGGTCCAGGAGGAAACACACTCTTAAATATCGGAGCAATCGGAGCAGTTATGTCTATCGTCGGAGCAGTTCTCTTCTTCGCACTATAACTCAGAGGCTAATTAGATTCGATCATGGAAAATAGTGCTTCCTGAGAAAGATTTACTTTTCCAGAGTGATTCATCCTTGATTTTCCCTTTTTCTGTGCCTCTAAAAGCTTGTCTTTCCTACTTCTATCTCCTCCTGACATTTTCGCGAGAACATCTTTTCGGAACGGGGATATCTCTTCACGAGCCACACTTTCTCCATTTATCATTCCTTGGATAACTTGACGAAATTGCTGACGATCAAGCGAATCCTTCAGTTTTTGAGTTTTTTCTCGAGCCCTAGAAGTTCCCTCTTCTCTATAAACATACTCTGAAAGAACGTCTATCGGATTATCGTTGATCCGTACCTCCAGCTGAACGAGGTCTGCTTTCTTATATCCGTTTTGATCATAATCAACACTGGCAAACCCAGAGGAAATAGATTTTAACTCCGCAGAAACTCCCCGAATAAACATACTATATGGCATGTCATACTCCAGAATCGCATTTGCTTCGTGATATGTCATATTGGTCAAATTTCCTTTTCGTTTTTGACAAACTGTCATAATACCCCCTACATATTCTGAAGGCGCATAAACAGTAAGAGAAATATACGGCTCTAACATATCTTCTTTCTCAAATCGATAGAGCACTTGAGGCATAGTAAATAGGAGATCGAGACCAAATTCCTGAGATAACCGTTCTTTTACGATCTCTGCATGCAAAAGTCCTAAAAATCCTACTCGATATCCACTCCCTAAATATGCTGAGTATTCATCAGAATACGTGAGTGCGGTATCATTCAATGTTAACTTCAAAAGCGCCTCTTTCAAACTCCTCAATTCGTTCGTGTTTTTCGGATATAATCCTAAAAAAACCATAGATTTTGGTATATTATATCCAGGAAGTGGCGAAACAGGATGATTTGCAGACATTACCGTATCTCCGACCCGACACTGACGAATATCTTTTATTCCAGTTATTATATATCCGATCTCACCTGCTGATAACACATCTGCTGCACAAAGATAGGGAGAGAATGTGCCCACTTCAGTCACCTCTGCTTTTACTCCGCTTTGAGGCAATTGGATCTTATCGCCTTTCCTCACGGATCCATCTACCACTCTCGCATAGGTGACTACTCCTCTATATTCATCATAGGCAGCATCGAAAATGAGCGCCCGAAGAGGCTCAGGAAGCCCTGTGGGCGCTGGAACTTTCTCTACTACCCTATCCAAAACCTCTGCAACGCCCTCACCAGTTTTGGCTGAGATAAATAATATCTCGTCTTCTTTGACTCCAGTTAGGTCCATAACTTCTTTGACTGTCTGCTCGACCTGGGCATTTGGTAAGTCAATTTTATTAATTACTGGAATAATCGGAAGCTTCTCTTTCTGAGATGAACGGTAGTGGGCTACTGTTTGGGCTTGAATTCCCTGCGTAGCATCTACTAAGAGTATTACTCCCTCACATGCCGCAAGCGTTCTAGAAACTTCATAGGAGAAATCGATATGACCAGGAGTATCAATCAAATTCAGTACGAACAACTCACCATTCACTAAATAACTCATCCGAACAGGAGCTAGCTTAATCGTAATTCCCCGCTCACGAGAAATAGGATTTTGATCCAAAAACTGTTCTTGCAATTTATCCTTTGCAATCGTTTTCGTAATCTCGAGCATGCGATCTGCGAGGGTTGATTTACCATGATCAACATGCGCGATAATGGCAAAGTTTCTAATATATGACTGATCCATAGTGATTTGTAGTATAGAGATCTTTGAGGCTAAAAGCAAATAAAATTCTCTTAAGGATTAAGTCGTGTCGGGTCAATTGTCTCGGACCTTATACCCAGAATTTCTCTCCAGTTTCCTAGCCTCTTGAACATAAGAATAAATGTCATCGCTTCTTTCACATTAAAAAGCCAGGTCAGAAAAAGATAGAGTGAAAGCCCAGCTGCACTAGAAATTCCAGTCAGAAATATTAAATTCATAGTTTTTGTCGTATCAAAAACTAGCTGATCGAGAAGTTTTATCGGAATATACAATGCAAATCCAGTAAAAACTGTAGCAAGCGCAATCTTAGAAAATGGCAGAAGCAACGATCCTCTATCAAACCCGTTCACCTTTTTCCCAAGAAATAGCATGGATACAACTACATTCAGTATCCCAGCAACCGAGTAAGCGAATGCTATACCCTCCACTCCCCACTGCCCATACGTAACGAGTGTGTATCCAAGTCCCATCATAAAAAGAGTAGAAACTCCTCCTATCCAAAGAGGAGTTTTCGTATCGTGCAGAGCATAAAATCCGCGAGAAATAAGATAAATAAGAGCCTGAGAAAATATTCCTATCGCGAAAAATGCGAGCGTACGACCAGTTAGAACGGTAGCATCCCAGTCAAACTGTCCTGCTCCAAATATAAGACGTACGACCGGAATACGAAGGACCAAGAAGATTACTGAAACTGGTAATACCAAATACACCATCTGATTGAAACTAGTTAAAAAAGTTGACTTAAATGAATTCAGGTTATTTCGCTCACGAGACAAAACAGGGAAAGCTGCTTGGGCTATTGTTTGACCAAATAATGCTACCGGAGCAAAAGCTAAGGTCTGGGCGTAATCAAAAATTACATAATGACGACCTGCATCTGGTAAAAACGACACAAGACTTACCGTTAAGAGAGCGCCTACTTGAAAAATTGCCAGTGAAACAGTACGAGGCCACATAAGCACCAACACTTCCTTCACGCCCGCAACTCGAGCACTCAGAATAGGTATAAATGAGAAGCCCATTTTTTTAACAACTGGTAATTGTGCAAGAATAAAAAAACATGCACCGATCACATTTCCTACCGCTGGCGCATAGATACCCAGTGACTGAGAGAATAAAAGAATTCCTATAATCACCCCTAAGTTGTATAGTGCTGCGGCAATTCCTGGAATAAAAAAGTGATTATATGACTGCAATAGAGCTGAAAAAAAAGTAGCGATAATAAATAAGAACTGACTGAAAATAATAACGCGCATGAGACTCGCCATAAGACTCATGTCGGATGCAGAAAAGCCAGAACCCAAATTCATCAATTGCAGAAAAAATGGCGCAAATATAAAAAGGATTAAGGACACTATGGAAAATATTCCTATCGCAAACAAAAGAAGTGTCGAAGCCATTCGATTTGCCTTCTCCTGTTCGTTCTTAGCCAAAAATTCAGAAAATACCGGAATAAATGCAGATGATAACGCCCCGGCTATGATGATCTGAAACAGCAAGTCTGGTATTCTACCCGATGCTAAGTAAATTCCAAGCGTATTAGATGCACCGAAGATTGATACCAGCAACCGTTGTCTTACGAGCCCGAGTAGCTGAGAAAAAACAACTGTAGCCATTATGACAAACGCTGCCGAAAGAATATTTGTTTGGCGCTGAAGTAAAATGCGTAAGCTTTTTTGCAAGAAATCAGAAGGCATAAGAATTAGTCATAGTAGCGAACCTGTTGCGATTTACAGTATAGCATGCTAAAATATAGCTATGCCAGTAATAAAATCAGCTCAGAAAAAATTACGACAAGATAAAAAGCGCGAAAAGAAAAATGACGTGCTAAGACATGCTTTACAAAAAATTGTTAAGATGGCGCGAAAAAATCCTGCAGAGAAAACGATACAGGATGCGACACGCGCACTAGATAAAGCAGTTAAAAAGAATATTCTTCACAAAAACAAAGCAGCTAGACTTAAGTCTGCGATGTCCAAACTTCTCAGTGGCAAAACAACCGTCAACTCAGCACCGAAAAAACCAACTAAAAAGAAAAAACCAGTCATTAAGAAATCCACAAAAAAATAATCCTTTTTAGCCTCTAATTCCTTTGACAAACAGATCAAATTCCCCTAGACTTAAAGGTAATGCCTATAAAGCTTCCTTCTATCAACCTAAACAGGCTAAATCAAAAAAATTTTGTCGATAAGTTTATTGACTGGGCTATGACTTTTGGAAGAGTTGCAGTGATACTCACTGAGATCATAGCACTCTCAGCTTTTCTCTACCGCTTTACCCTCGACCGCCAACTTGTTGACTTACATGACAAGATAGTTCAAAAAGAAACATACGTAAAACTATTAAAATCAAACGAAGATAAATACAGAAATCTACAAGATCGTCTTTCTGCCATAGCGCACCTTGATAGCGATGCAAAAAGAAAAATAGCCCTGCTTTCTACCATATATTCCCTCGCACAAGGCAGTTTCTCTATAACAGATATTCGTATGGCTGATCAAAGTCTACATGTAAATGCTCGAGCTGCCTCCATTAATGATGTTTCCCAGTTCATCAATCAGGTTAAAAAACAACCTGATATAGATTCTGTTAGCGTAGATAAGATAGAAAATAAGACCACGAGCGCCATCATAATCGTAGGCATCACGGTATCCATAAAGAAACAACAAGCCAGAATATAACATGAACTTTCAAAAACAATTTTCAAAAATTGATCCCAAATACTTAGAGCTATTACCTGATTTCAAAGAGAGAAAAACTCAGGCATTTACCACTCTCTCCCTAACCCTCGTAGCGCTCTCGCTGCTTGGAGTTTTTGCTATCAGCCCCACCCTCTCTACCATCACAGAGCTTCGACGTCAACATTCAGACAGTGAATTCGTATATGAAAAACTTACTGAAAAACTTACCAATCTAGGATTGCTACAGCAAAAATATGCAGCGCTTGAAGGAGATATGCCTGCTATCTTGGCTGCCTTACCTGAAAAACCCTCGGTACCAATTCTTATCGGTGAGATTCAAGCACTAGCGAAAAAAAACTCTACAACCATAAGTCATATCGAAGTATTTGAAGTGGATTTGGGAAAAGTCGAAGAAGGACCTAGGAAATACTCAGCTTTTACATTTGCCGTAGACGCACAAGGTGATTATAAAAATCTACTCGATTTTTCCAAAGCACTTGTTGAGTTTCAGAGAATTGTGACCTTGGAAAACATAGCTATAAATAAGAGTGTTTCAGAATCGAACATAAAACCAAAACTAAATATTAGGGGACAGGCCTATTTTAAAAAATAATGAAAAGAAGAGAAATTATGATTGCTATAGTGTCGTTATTTGTACTCGTCGTTCTATGGGTTGCACTAGGCATATATCATAACTCTATTACCTCAACCATACCAAATGCCCTCAACTTACGCATTGTCGGTATTTCAAATTCATTTGATATGAAAACTATTGATACCCTTAAAAAACGCACCCAGATCCCCCCTGAATACGAGACTGCGAGCCAAAGCGCAACTCCTACTCCACAACCGACACCACTTCCTGTGCCTACTGCAATACCGCTGGCTACGTCGTCAGCGCAAGCATCAGAGGGAGGATCGCTACGATGAACAACTCCATTCTTCAAAAACGAATACCAACATTATTAGGCATTCTTCTTATTATGGTAGGGCTGGGAGTAACCTCTTTTTTAGTCCAGACAGGAGTAATCACGATAGGACAAGCGAGTCCAGCGGAAGAACCTCAAAACATACGCGTAACTAATATAACTGATACATCATTTAGCGTCTCTTACGTGACCACCAGCGCTGCTCCTGGAGTTGTCTCAACAGGTGATACTCAAGCGCTTGGCCAAACTGTACTAGATGATCGAGACCAACAAAGCGGAGCGATTAACTCATACAAGGTTCACCACGTTACCATACGAAACTTAAAACAAACAACGAAATACTATTTCTCAGTTGTTAGCGGAAGAGATACATATCTACAAAATGGACAACCATATGAAGTCGTTACCGGTGCTACGATTTCTACCTCGCCTACATCACAAGAACCACTCAGCGGAAAAGTTACTCTTCCGAACGGCACAGCTCCAGCAGAGGCACTCATCTACGCTACCGCGACTTCAGGACAGACACTCTCAGTTCTATTGAAATCAAACGGCACATATGTAATGCCTATGAATGCCATGAGAACTACTACTCTTACCACCTATGTTCAGCTTACGAAAGATACTGCTATCCAGATGCTTATTGTTAATGGAGATGCAAAATCCTCCATCTCGATCCTAGCAAGTCAGGTAAACCCAGTTCCACTTATTTCTCTGTCTTCGGATTATAATTTCATTCAAGGCAATGCACCTATTGCGCACATAGCCACGAATTCTGCTCTCATAAAATTTCCTACATTACCTTCTGCGAAAATAGCTGATCTTCCTACTACGCCACAAATTTCTACGCCGAAAAAAGATCAAGGATTTACCGATGCACAACCACTACTTCGAGGAACAGCGACCCCAAACTCTACTGTTACTATCGCCATTCATTCTGACGAACAAATTTCAGACCAAGTAAAAGCAGATGCCACCGGAAACTGGAGCTATCGCCCATCCAAACCACTTTCGCCTGGAAAACATACCATAACAATTACTGCACCAAATAGTGCCGGCATCATGAAAACAATCACTCAATCATTTACCGTACATGCTGCTGGATCACAAGTAAGCCAAACTGCTACTCCATCTGCCACGCCGACACTAAAAACTCCTACCTCAACGCCTACACCTACCGCGACTACATCCTCACCTACTCCCATACTCCCATCTCCTACCCCGACACCTACTATCGTGACCACGCCAACACCTACTCCCATCGCGCTCGTACCAACTGGGCCATCACCTACTACCATAGCCATCGGAGGCATTACTACTCCTACACCACAAGTCCTTAGCGAAAAATCAAAAGGATCTATACCAGCCGCAGGTGATCCAAAAATCGTTACTGCTGGAATCCTAGCTGTAGTACTCACTGGATTAGGACTCGTGCTTTTTTTCCTCTCCCGTGGTAGTATCTCTTCTATATGAATATCGCTATAATAGGTGCCGGTTTTACCGGATTAGCAGCTGGATATCGACTTGCCAAAAACGGCCATACTGTTACTATTTTTGAAAAAGATAGCGAACCTGGCGGACTTGCTATCGGATATCAAGAGAAAAATTGGGCATGGTCACTGGAGAAGCACTATCATCACTGGTTCACCAATGATCACTTTATTCTCGACTTAGCAAAAGAAGTGAATTATCCGGTTATAATTAAAACACCCCAAACAAACTGGTACGTAAACGGAAAAATCTACCAATTTGTTTCTCTACAAGCAGCGCTCGCTTTTCCACTCCTCTCACCCCTAGAACGCCTGAGACAACTATTTGCGCTAGGATTACTACGAATTAATCCATTCTGGAAACCACTTGAGCGCTTTAAAACAAATGATATTATGCCAAAACTTATGGGAAAAAAAGCCTATGAAATGCTATGGCAATCTATCTTAAATAACAAATTTGGGAAATACGCGAATGACATATCGCTCGCTTGGTTTTGGGCTAGGATAGCGACTCGAACTCAATCTCTCGCATATCCTGAAAAGGGTTTTCTACATTTTTCCAAGCATTTAGCACATGAGATTACAAAACTTGGAGGAACTATCCACTTCAATACATCAGTTGAAGCCATTGAGGGAAAAAATGACAAAATACAGCTAGGAAAATATGGAGTTTTTGATAAAGTACTTGTCACACTTCCTTCTTTTGCTTTTGTAAAACTAACACCCAAACTACCGGAAACATATAAAAAACAGGTTACTAACCTAAAAGGCCTTGGAGCCATAAATCTTGTATTGCGATTAAAAAAACCCTTTTTTACTAATAATACGTATTGGCTAAGCGTCGCTGATAAGACATCGCCGGTGATGGCAATTGTCGAACACACCAACTTTATGAATCCCAAACACTATGATAACGAACATATCATATATGTAGGAAATTACAAATCTATCGATGATCCACTTTTTAAAAAAACCAAAGAAGAACTTTTAAAATTATACGACCCATTCCTTAAGAAAATAAATCCTTTGTATAAAAAAACTCTTATCGACTACGAAGTATTCAGGGCACCCTTTGCTCAACCAATTATTCCCATTAACTATTCTAAAATGGTTCCGTCTCTTAAAACACCCTTAGCAAATGTGTACCTAGCAAACATGCAGCAAGTGTATCCTTGGGATAGAGGTACTAACTATGCAGTAGAGCTTGGAGAAAAAGTAGTAAGACTTATTCAAGCTGACTGTGCATAAAAAAAACATATTATCATCTGCGCTATTCATCCTTATAGTAATAACCGGTGCCACTCTGCGCTTCTATAATCTTAACTGGGATTTAGGTAATTTTTTTCATCCAGACGAACGAAACATAGCAAATGCCGTCTCACGAATTAGTTTTTTTAACCAACTTAATCCGCAATTTTTTGCATATGGAGGACTCCTCATATACTTAGATCGCGCACTTGGCGAACTTCTTTTTTTCGTTACTAAAAATCATGATTGGGTTAGTAACTGGGCGCATATAAATATAGTGGGACGATTTTTGGGTGCATTTTTTTCAACGCTAACCATACCCATATTTTTTTTCTTAACGAAAAAAATAACGCATAGCACGACTGCTGCATATCATGCAACTATCATTAGTGCTTGTACCGTAGGATTTATCCAAACATCTCACTTCGGTATTACTGAAAACTTACTAACGCTTCTCGTCTCACTTATAGCACTTTTTTCATTAAAACTATATGAATCTCCTACCATAAGAGCTTACATATTCCTCGCAATTTTCTGCGGACTTGCTGTCGCGACCAAAACTACTGGAATCACTTTTCTCATTATTCCCGCAGCAACCATGATCCTAATAACAGTAAGAAATAAACAATATATACGGACAGCTTCACATGGATTCTTATTCACTATCGTTGCATGCCTCATCTTCTTTATATTCTCACCTTATACGTTACTGGACTATCCTCATTTTTCGGAATCGATGAGATATGAATCGGGTGTCGCGCTCGGAACTCTTCCTGTTCCATATACGCTACAGTTTACGAATACCACCCCATATCTCTATCAACTAAAAAACTTCTTCTGGCAATTAGGTCCTATCGCGCTTATTTCTTACTTCGGATTTTTACTATTTGCCGTAGAAGGTATTTTAAAAAAGAAACCTCTCCATATAATTTTCTTACTTTTTCCACTTATATATTTTCTCTATGTAGGAACATGGCATACGAAATTTATCCGCTTTATGATGCCGACACTTCCCTTTCTTATCGTGTTTGCTAGTTTCGGACTTATGTGGCTTCAAAGAAAATGGGGAACAATAGGTAAAATTATCGTTAGTATTTTTTTAGGAATAACTGTTTTTTGGAGTCTCGCTTTTTTCTCAATTTACCTAAGACCTCAAACACGAGTCGTTGCATCCGAATGGATCTACTCCAACATACCCAAAGACTCTAAGCTACTTACCGAGCAATGGGATGATGGGCTACCAATTCCACTCCGAGATCATCCTACCAGTACATACATCGGCGAACAATTAATCATGTATGACACAGACTCAGAGGCGAAAATGAATTATCTGGCAGACAAACTCGCTTCATATGATTATATTATTCTCAATAGTCGCAGACTCTATGGAACCCTCATATATCTTCCGAATAAATATCCACTAACCAGCCAGTATTATGAACACTTATTTAATGAATCGCTCGGATATAAGCAAGTGAAGGAATTTTCTTCGTATCCTCAACTCTTTGGACTTATTATTAATGACGACTCATCTGAGGAAACATTTCAGGTATATGAACATCCTAAAGTTATCATATTTAAAAATGAAAAAAGATATTCGAAGGAAAAGTTATTTATGATTTTAGAAAATAAAAATTAAAGAAATACATGGATCCTCATGCATTGAAAAATATCATAAAAAGTAAGGCAATTTTTTTAGGACTCATTATAATCCTACTTTTAGGATTTTTTTTAAGATCTTACCGACTAGTTGATAATCCCGCTGGGTTTTTCTGTGATGAGGCATCTATTGGCTATAATGCATACTCTATTCTTAGTTCTGGAAAAGATGAATATGGAGTTTTTTTTCCAATTTTTTTCCAATCACTTGGCGATTATAAATCACCTATAGAAATCTATTCTACCGTTCCTTTTGTCGCCATTTTTGGATTGAATGAGTTAAGCACGCGTCTCCCTTCCGCTTTTTTTGGACTCATAACAATTTTTTTGATGTATTTATTAGGAAAGGAACTTAGCCCCAAAAACCCTAAGTATCTTGGGCTTTTAGCTGCGTTTATCACGGCTACCATGCCGTGGCTCATTCACTATAGTAGAATAGGAGTCGAGTTCAGCGTATATTGTGCCTTTTTTACAGGAACCGTCTACTTATTTACTAAGGCGCATGAAAATAAAAAGTTTATAGTGCCTGCATTTCTTCTCTCAGCCATAACTCTTTATACGTATCAACCACCTAAATTACTTATTCCAATGTTACTACTGGGCATTTTACTTATTTATAGAAAAACGTTTTTATCACATATGAGACATACTATTATGGGAGTATTTTCGTTTTTTATTATCAGTATTCCACTTTTAATAAGTTTTTTTAATGGGGAGGGCTTTGCTCGTTTTAATATGGTATCTATTTTTTCAGCAAAGCTTTCCTTTACCGAAAGCATCTTACATATTCTCCAAAATTACCATATACAATTATCCCCCTCCTATTTTCTTATAGGAGAACCTACATTTATCACACGACATTTCACTGGAGGATTAACACCTATACTCCTTATCACTATTCCATTTCTTTTGATTGGAATAGTGTATGCAGCTTCTACAATTAAGCAGTCTAAAATTTCTCAAATACTCATCTACTGGCTGCTCATATACCCAGTCGCAGGAGCAATCACTGTCGATGCGCCATTCACGAGCCGTTCTGTTATCGGCGCTCCTTTATTCGCACTATTTATAAGCCTAGGTATTGCAGTAACTATCTTCCATGCAAAGACATTTGCTCACAAACATACTCTCACAGCCATTATTATCGGTACTATATTATTAAATTTGAGCTTCTTTACAAAGTTTTATTTTACTCAGTACCCTTTGTACTCAGCAGATTTCTGGGGATGGCAATATGGAGCGAGGGACATCGTGCGTTATTTCCAAGAAAATCAATCTGAATATGATGATCTCGTCATGGCACCAGAATTTAATGCACCTGAAATATTTTTTAAATTTTATGCACCACATAACTGCTCTAAATGTCAGACTGGATTTCCTCACGACCGATGGAACCCAGACAGAAAACAGCTATTTGCAATAACACCAGCATATCTTGCTCTTCATAAAGAGTTTATGTTTCAAACCAAAAAATCTGTATACTACCCGGATGGACAGACTGCCTTTGAAATAGGGACAATACTCAAATCAACGAATGATACAATATTAAAATAACCATTATGACACTTGGACTTTCTCTTCCTGATTTTTTTTACATCATTAGATGGTGGCTGATTATTTTTATAATTGGCGTATCTTTCTTCCCATTTGTATCTCGCTTATTTTCTCACCTCCCTGATAAGGGATATGCATTCTCAAAAATCATAGGCATCGGTATTACTACCTACGTAGTTTTTACATTAGGAGTTCTTCATCTCATCGCCTTTACTCCCGTTAATATAATTCTTATTCTTATTTTAGTCACATTATCTAGCCTTCTACTTCCTAGAAAACGAGATGAGACACCTTTTCTTCATATAATTAAAAATAATTTACTTCTCCTTATTTTTGAAGAAGTCGCATTCCTCATCCTACTTATAATATGGGCAGTGGTCAGATCTTACCAACCAGATATTCATGGTCTTGAAAAGTTTATGGACTTTGGATTTATAAACTCTGCACTACGAAGTACTTATTTTCCTCCACAAGATATGTGGTTTGCTTCTCACACTATTAACTATTATTATTTCGGACATCTCATCACTGCACTACTCACCAAGATCTCCGGTATTCCATCGTTTATTTCTTATAACCTAATGGTTGCAACTATCTTTGCGCTTTGTGTCATAGAGAGTTTCTCTATCGTCCTAATGCTATTCCACTCATCTGCTTTTGAGACCCATATACGCTCTACTAAAAAAGCTGTTACTTCCATAGCTGCTGGCATGCTGGGAGCTACGCTTATAGCTTTAGGTGGCAGTGTCCACGCACTCTATTCATTTTTCAAACCATACCAAAATGATAACCCTATTCCCTTTTGGAGTCTTAATTTTTCTCCGCTCACGTTCCCAAACATGTATTGGTATCCAAATGCTACTCGCTTTATTCATAACACCATACATGAATTTCCCCTCTATTCATTTGTGGTATCAGATCTACATGGGCATGTTCTCAGTATTCCTATCGTGCTCTGCTTGATAGCGCTGGTCATGCAGCAATTTGTCAGTGGGAAAAAATTATCTATTTTCCAAAGCATTTTTTATGGATTTTTTATATCGCTTGCATACATGACGAATGCTTGGGATGGCGCTATCTACATATTATTGCTAGGAATATCACTTCTCGTTTTCGAAAACGCTCAGAGCAAATCACCCTTGCGCATTATATACCTAGTTTGGAAACCACTCGTAATTATTGTCGTTGGACTTATCATATTTTCTCTTCCATTCTCTCTCTCTTTTAAGCCATTTGTTTCTGGAATTGGAGTCTTGTGTGCGCCATCATTCCTCACGTCCATCGGTAAGCTAGGACCATTTCTTTTTGAACCAAACCACTGCCTACGATCTCCACTTTGGCAGCTTCTTATACTCTATGGATTTTTCTATATATGGATTTTTTATTTTATAATACAAAAAATTAAAAATAAATCTGTAAATCTTTTAGAAAAAGGAGTCATGGTGCTCATTATCACTTCAAGCATTCTTATAATAATTCCTGAATTTATTTATATGAAGGACATTTACCCAGCGCATTATCGTGCAAATACGATGTTTAAACTTGGGTACCAAGCATACATGATGCTTTCTCTTTCGTGTGGCTATATTATTATAAAATCCATTTCAAATTTTCCGAATGTTCTCAAGACTCATCATGCATACGTATATAAGATCTCATCAATACTTATTTTTTTCTTAGGCTTAGTATCTTTATTTTTAGTCCTACTCTATCCTTACTTTGCGATACATTCATATTATGATAATTTAAAATCCTATCGTGGACTTGATGGAGTTGCGTATTTAAAACTAATACATCCCCATGATTACGATGCTATCGTATGGCTTCAAGAAAATATTTCAAATCAACCAGTAATACTTGAGGCACAAGGAGACTCATATACTGACTACGCTAGAATATCTGCCAACACTGGACTACCGACAGTCCTAGGCTGGTTGGTACACGAATGGCTATGGCGCGGGGACTACAGCATTCCTGTGCCACGAGTTGAAGAAATTAAAACTCTATACGAGACGCCTAACACATCTGACGCCCGAAAAATCATAGAAAAACACCGAATAAAACTTATATACATAGGTGGTCTTGAAAAAGAAAAATATCTAAATTTATCAGAAGAAAAATTTAAAACGTTAGGAAAAATTATTTATGAAAACGCAGAAGTTCGTATTTATGAATTATATTAGTTCCTATCAAAATTAAAACAAGAAAATATTTCTATTTTTCTTTTTCGCCAATCACTATCAGTGTATCTTGCAATGATGGAATAAAAAGCATTACTGTGTAGTTACACCATTTAACAAGTGCGAGCAAAAATCTATCATCAATACGTTTTTTTCGATTTGGAGTATAGCTTATAAAATATCCAGATTCTTTAATCCTAAAATCTGTGCTACTCATCAAATCTTTTACTTCCCAAAGTACGTATTCTCGATTATGCCTATGGTAAATAAGATTTCCTTTTTTTTCATTTTCGAAAAAAACTGAAATAGGATATTGAATTTGCTTGCCAAACAAAAGCTTAAAACGATTTATAGATCTTACGATATTAGGAGTCGTTACCATAAAAAATCCTTTTGGTTTTAATACCCTTTTAATTTCTGAAAACGCTAGAAGCGGTGACTGAGGAAGATGCTCGAGCACCTCATTACACAAGACCAAATCAAAAAAATTATTTTTATGCGGGAACTTCTCTGTCTCTATATTTACGACCGCAATATTTTTATTCTTAACTGGTTCATGTGATGAAGCAATACCATATACATCATGTCCCAAAAGTTCTAATGCTTTTCCAACATGATAAGGAAAACATCCAATATCTAAAATCTTACAGGGACGATTTCCCGTAATCTCCTGAATCTTTTCTAAAATTATTCGATATCGCTCTTGATGAATTGCGAAATAATCATACTCATGATCTGAACGAATTGACTGCTGAACAAGAATCAATGCTGATGAGGGATTCATTACTTGAGGACACACTCTTTCTGTACAGTTATATAACAAGAAACGTAATCATTAATCTCCTGATAGTTTCCACTACCGATCCGAGGAATAAGTACCCACGCTCCATCATAATTACTTACGGGCGGATTAAGAAGTAGTCCTCTTTTATTCTCATCGGGAAAATCCTCAGCTATGAGAGTCGAACGGACTTGCGATGTTTTCATTTTTTGGATGAGCTTTATAAAGTCATCAAATTCTGACTGTGGAATATCTGTGTCGATACTGTCAGATAAAACTGAGTATAGATCTGCAATTTTAAGAGGATTCAAAATCAACCCTACAGAAAACGCTTTTTCTTTCAATGCAGTGATCATGAGTTGCTGTCGACGACTCCTAGCAAAATCAGTACCTTCTACTCCTAGCGCATACCGGGATCTTACATATTTAAGCGCAGACTCTCCATTCATGTGTTGCTGTCCTTTATTAAAGTGCAGATCCTCGTATCGACAAGGAAATACTTCCTGCGCAGATTCAGAAGCCAAGCGCTCTGTCGCCTGCTCTAAAGTATTGTCACACAAATCTGTATATTTCGATTCTATGGGATATTGACGATCGTCAAATGCATTTTCTACGTTTATATCTACCCCTCCTAACAAGTCTACTGCTTTCACGAATCCGCTAAAATTAATAACAAGTCCATAATCTATATGCTGCCCAGTCACCTTACTCACCACTGCCTTTGCTAATATAAGTCCTCCTTCGCTGCTTTTGCCTTTTCCGCTCGCATATGCTGTGTTAATTCTTCCCTTTAATTCTTCTATCCACAAGTCGCGAGGAATAGAGATCATACTTACTGTATTTTTTTCAGGGTTAATACTAATAAAAATTACTGCATCGCTTAAATTGGGACCATCATGAACTCCTCC